>NZ_JAUSUC010000022.1 GCF_030813365.1 Oikeobacillus pervagus | reverse complement strand
TTCAGCGCCGATGGTAGTTGGGGGCTGTCCCCCTGCAAGAGTAGGACGTTGCCAAGCAAACGAGAGAATAGCGAGATATAGCTATTCTCTTTTTTGTTGTGCACTTTGAATGGAATGAATATCCAGGTGCCAGGCACCATCCAGGAAATTCCAAATGTATTATTCAAGAGGTCCTCCAAGAAGTGCAAATATGTCTGGGAAATATGCATATATTCCTGGAAATAATCAAAATTCCAAAATATAAGTGCATATCCAGGGAGAAGTAGCGCAAAAGTGCATGGGAAATACGCAAATCATCCTGGGAAATACGCAAATCCCCCCATTTATCTAAATTTTCCAGGTGCCAGGCACCATCCAAAAAAATCCAGGAACCACCCGAAAAAATGATATGTTGTTACTACATGGGTTGCAATAGGGTTTGAAGGGGACTGAATGGCGATTGAAATATTGACTCTGTGAAAGTATGAGTTAAAATTATACACAACTATAAAGGAACTTGATCCAAAGGCGTTTATTATTGCGTATGAACCGAAAACGATTTACGGTGGCTTTTGGGTTAAATCTGTTAAAAAGGGAAAGTTGCTATGAGTAAAGTCAAAAAAACATTTGAATTGGGCGAAAATGAAACGATTGATGAATGTCTAGAAAGAATGAAGGTGGAAGGGTATACTCCTATTCGTAGGATTGAAAAGCCTATTTTTCTTGAGGAAAAGGCAAACGGGAAACCGATTTATACCCCTATTAAAAGAAAAATAATATTTGAAGGGAAGAAAGACGAATGAAATACGAACATTTAGTTTGGTAATATATTAAATGTTCGATTTTATGTTGACAATTTTCAGTGTCACTTGATAAGATGAAGATGTTCAAAACATAAACCCTCATATAATAGTGGGAATACGGCCTGCGAGTATCTACCCATCACCGTAAATGATGGACTATGAGGAAAGTGGCATCTGGTCATTAGCTTTCTTTAGGCTTTTTACCGCCTATTACACCCAGATAACTGCTTTCTTTCCGGAGGCTGTTATCTGGTTTTTATTTTTGCCAAAAAAAGATTATCATTTTGATTAAAGTAAATGATAATTTTAAGATATATATTGCATTTTAACAAATAAATCTGGAGGGATAATCTTTGAGTGCACAGGTTGGAGTGATTATGGGAAGTACTTCAGATTGGGAAACGATGAAGCTTGCCTGTGAAATACTAGATGAATTGCAAGTTCCATATGAAAAAAAAGTCGTTTCTGCCCATCGTACACCTGATTTAATGTTCGAATATGCTGAAAATGCAAGAGAACGAGGAATCAAAGTGATTATTGCTGGTGCAGGTGGTGCAGCCCATTTACCAGGAATGGTTGCAGCGAAGACAACATTACCTGTCATAGGAGTGCCAGTGAAATCGAGAACATTAAATGGGATCGATTCTTTATTGTCTATCGTTCAAATGCCAGGTGGTGTACCAGTAGCTACTGTAGCTATTGGAAATGCCGGCGCAACAAATGCAGGACTATTAGCTGCACAAATCCTTTCAATAGCGGATTCAGAGCTAGCCGAAAAACTTAATCTTAGACGTGAGGAATTACGAAATAAAGTATTAGAGAGTAGTGATCAGCTTGTCTAAAAAAATGATTATGCCTGGAGAAACAATTGGAATCATCGGTGGTGGCCAATTAGGTAGAATGATGGCGTTAGCAGCAAAGGAAGCCGGATTCAAAATCGCCGTTCTTGATCCAGCAGAAAATTCACCATGTGGTCAAGTGGCTGATATTGAAATTACAGCGAGCTTCGATGATCGCGATGCTTTATTACATTTAGCAGAGGTCAGTGATGTCGTCACTTTTGAATTTGAAAATATCGATTATGATGCATTGAAATGGCTATGTGAAAAGACGTATATTCCACAAGGTGCAGAGATCATTAAAATCACTCAAGATCGTATTTTGGAAAAAGAAGCGTTAACGAAAGCGGATGTTGATGTTGCACCCTATGCTGTAATTAAGGAAAAACAAGAAATTTATGATCATATACAAGCGCTTGGCTATCCTTCTGTCTTGAAGACTTCAAGAGGAGGATATGATGGAAAAGGTCAATTTGTCATTAAATCAGAAGAAGACATTGAAGAAGCCTCTCAATTATTAAAACATAGCGCATGTGTTTTGGAAAAATGGATTGCTTTTGAAAAGGAAATTTCCGTCATCGTCTCAAGAAATCCAAATAAAGAAATAAATATATTCCCTGTCGGTGAAAATATTCATGTGGATAATATTCTTCATGAAACCATTGTTCCGGCAAGAATTTCTGAGTCAACGAGGGAAAAGGCAATTGAGCTTGCATCTAAAATTGCGGATGCTGTTGATTTAGTAGGTACATTAGCTGTTGAGATGTTTGTTGGAGCCGATGGAGAGATTTATATTAATGAATTAGCACCAAGACCTCATAATTCAGGCCATTATTCTATCGAAGCATGTGAAACATCTCAATTTGCTCAACATATTCGTGCAGTATGTAATTGGCCGTTAAAAAGTACAAATCTTTTAAAACCGGTTATAATGGTGAATATTTTAGGTGAACATGTCGAAAATGTCATAAGTCAGATTGAAGATCGTCCTAATTGGTCAGTACATTTATATGGAAAATCAGAAGCAAAAGTGAAAAGAAAAATGGGACATATCACGATTTTAACCAATAATATAAATGAAACTCTTTATGAAGTAGACAATAGTGGGATTTGGAATAAATAAGTCGAATAGAATCGGAGGAACCAAACGATGATTGATCGTTATACACGTCCGGAAATGGGAGCGATTTGGAAAGAGGAAAATCGCTTTAAAGCATGGCTTGAAGTAGAAATTCTCGCCTGTGAGGCATGGGCTGAGCTTGGAGATATTCCGAAAGAAGATGTAAAGAAAATTCGTGAAAATGCTGGATTTGATGTGGATCGTATTAAAGAGATCGAAAAAGATACACGACATGATGTTGTTGCTTTTACGAGAGCTGTTTCAGAAACTTTAGGTGAAGAAAGAAAATGGGTCCATTATGGATTAACTTCCACTGATGTAGTAGATACAGCTTTATCTTATTTAATCAAACAAGCAAATGAAATTTTACTGCGAGATTTGGAGAACTTTATCGAAATTATTCGGAATAAAGCGAAAGAGCATAAATATACCGTCATGATGGGAAGAACTCATGGAGTACATGCGGAGCCAACAACCTTTGGATTAAAACTTGCACTTTGGTATGAAGAAATGAAACGCAATTTAGAACGTTTCAAGCAGGCAGCTAAAGGGATTGAATTTGGCAAAATATCAGGTGCTGTCGGGACGTATGCTAATATTGATCCATTCGTAGAAAAATACGTTTGTGAGAAACTTGGAATTCAACCAGCCCCGATTTCAACGCAAACATTACAAAGAGATCGTCACGCTCATTATATGGCAACGATTGCCTTGATTGCGACATCTATCGAGAAATTTGCCGTCGAAATACGCGGTTTACAAAAAAGCGAAACGCGTGAAGTCGAGGAGTTCTTTGCAAAAGGACAAAAAGGTTCTTCCGCAATGCCTCATAAACGAAATCCGATTGGATCTGAAAATATGACAGGGATGGCTCGGGTCATTCGTGGGTATATGATGACGGCCTATGAAAATGTTCCGCTTTGGCATGAACGTGATATATCCCATTCATCAGCTGAGCGTATTATTCTTCCAGATGCAACGATTGCACTGAACTATATGTTAAATCGATTCGGAAATATCGTTAAAAACTTAACGGTATTCCCAGACAATATGAAACGTAATATGGATCGAACATTAGGTTTAATCTACTCCCAACGAGTTCTACTTGCTCTAATCGATAAAGGGTTAACACGTGAAGAAGCTTATGACACGGTTCAACCGAAAGCGATGGAAGCATGGGAGACACAAGTTCCATTTCGACAACTAGTTGAAGCAGAAGAGAAGATCACGAATCAATTGTCCAGTGCCGAGATTGATGATTGTTTTGACTACAATTATCACTTAAAACATGTTGATACGATCTTTTCACGACTAGGACTATAAGAAAAGTAGAGGGGGGCAATTGCTCTTCTTCCTTCTTTCAAACAGTAAAATACTAATTTTTATTCAGTTTAGGCAGAACATTCCCATTCTTTAAAATTGGAGGAGCTACTTATGGAAAAAGGCTCATTATTATACGAAGGTAAAGCAAAGAAAATTTTTTCAACAAATCTAGAAGATGTCGTTCATGTTGAATATAAGGATTCTGCAACTGCATTTAACGGAATAAAGAAAGCAGAAATCACTGGGAAGGGACGTTTGAACAACCAAATTAGTAGCTTGATTTTTATGAAATTACATGAAAAAGGAATTCCAACCCATTTTATTAAACAAATTTCGGATCATGAGCAGCTTGTCAAACAGATGAGCATTATTCCTCTTGAAGTGGTTGTTCGCAATATAGCAGCGGGAAGCTTTTCAAAAACATTTGGAATAGAAGAAGGAACACGACTTAAACAAACGATTGTGGATCTTTATTTGAAAAGTGATGAACTTGGAGATCCCTTAATAACAGAAGATCGTATTGAAATATTGGACATAGCCCCAAGGGAAGAAGTTCAAGAGATAAAAGAACAGGCGCTTAAAATCAATGATGTTCTAAAAAATCTATTTAATCAAATCAATATTGAATTAATAGATTTTAAACTGGAATTTGGAAAAGATGGAAATGGAAATATTCTTCTTGCAGATGAGATTTCACCTGACACATGTCGATTATGGGATAAAGATACGAATAGAAAGCTGGACAAAGATATTTTTCGAAGAGATTTAGGTAATTTGTTAGAAGCTTATGAAGAAATTTTAAAAAGATTAGGGGGAGTATCAATATGTACAAAGTAAAAGTTTATGTCACGTTAAGAGAAAGTGTATTAGATCCACAAGGGGCAGCGGTAAAAGGTTCTCTACACAGTTTGGGATATGGAACTGTAGAAGAGGTTAGAATTGGTAAATATATGGAGCTTTTCCTTGATGAAAAGACTGAAAATGTTGAAAAAGTTGTCAAAGAGATGTGTGAAAAATTATTAGCTAATCCTGTGATTGAAGACTACCGTTTTGAAATTGAGGAGGGTGTTGTTCAGTGAAATTCGCAGTGATTGTTTTTCCAGGTTCCAACTGTGATGTCGATATGTTTCACGCAATTCAAGATGAATTGGGTGAAGAGGTCGAGTACGTTTGGCACGATGCTGATGATTTGAGTCGTTTTGATGGCGTATTATTACCTGGTGGTTTCTCTTACGGTGATTACCTTCGTACGGGGGCTATTGCTCGCTTTTCAAACGTCATGAAAGAGGTTGTGAAAGCAGCGGAGGCAGGAAAGCCAGTTTTAGGTGTATGTAATGGTTTTCAGATTTTATTAGAAACGGGTTTATTACCAGGTGCGATGAGACGCAATGAAAACTTAAAATTTATTTGTAAACCTGTTCAATTAATTGTCGAAAACAATGAAACAATGTTCACAACAGAGTATGACAAGGGAGAAGCTATTACGATTCCTGTTGCCCATGGGGAAGGGAATTACTACTGTGATGATGAGACATTGCAACGTTTAAAAGAGAACGGACAAATTGCTTTTACTTATGAGAACAACCCTAATGGAAGTATTGAGAACATTGCAGGCATTACAAATGAGAAAGGGAATGTTCTCGGAATGATGCCACATCCTGAGAGAGCGGTAGATGATCTTTTAGGAAGCAGTGACGGTTTAAAATTATTTCAATCAATTGTGAAACACTGGAGGGAATCCTATGTCGTTAATGCTTGAGCCAAATCCAACAGAAATTAAAGAAAATAAGATTTATCGTGAAATGGGATTAACTGACGAGGAATTTGCAAAGGCCGAATCCATTCTTGGACGTCTGCCAAATTACACAGAAACAGGGCTATTCGCCGTCATGTGGTCAGAGCATTGTAGTTATAAAAACTCAAAGCCAGTCTTAAGAAAATTCCCAACAAAGGGTGAAAGAGTACTGCAAGGACCTGGAGAAGGAGCGGGCATTGTCGATATCGGTGACAATCAAGCAGTTGTTTTCAAAATTGAAAGTCATAATCACCCTTCAGCTATTGAACCATACCAAGGAGCAGCAACAGGAGTAGGGGGAATTATCCGTGATGTGTTCTCAATGGGAGCGCGTCCAATTGCCGTATTAAACTCTCTTCGATTCGGAGAACTAACGACTCCTAGAGTGAAATATTTATTCGAAGAAGTAGTTGCGGGGATTGCTGGATATGGAAACTGTATCGGAATTCCAACAGTGGGTGGGGAGGTACAATTTGATTCTTCCTATGATGGAAATCCACTTGTCAATGCGATGTGTGTTGGCCTAATTAATCATGAGGATATTAAGAAGGGACAAGCAAAAGGAGTTGGCAACACGGTTATGTATGTGGGTGCCAAGACAGGCCGTGATGGCATTCATGGAGCGACTTTTGCTTCTGAAGAATTAAGTGAAGAGTCTGATGAAAAGCGTCCAGCTGTTCAAGTTGGTGACCCGTTCATGGAAAAACTCCTTCTTGAAGCTTGTTTAGAACTAGTAAAATCGGATGCACTTGTTGGAATTCAAGATATGGGTGCTGCAGGCTTAACGAGTTCTTCTGCTGAAATGGCCAGCAAAGCGGGTTCAGGAATTGAAATGAACCTTGATTTAGTTCCTCAACGTGAGACGGGTATGACACCTTATGAAATGATGCTTTCTGAGTCACAAGAACGGATGTTAATTGTCGTTGAAAAAGGCCGTGAGCAAGAAATTAATGACCTCTTTTCTAAATATGGATTAGAAGCAGCAGCGATCGGACACGTTACAGATGATAAAATGCTTCGCTTAATCCATAAAGGAGAAGTGGTAGCAGATGTTCCTGTTGATGCTCTTGCAGAAGATGCACCTGTTTATCATAAACCATCAAAAGAACCTGAATACTTCAGAAATTTCCAATCAATGGAAAATGAAGTTCCGAATGTCTCTGATTATAAAGAAACATTGGTTCAGCTATTATCACAACCTACGATTTCAAGTAAAGAATGGGTCTATGAACAATACGATCATCAAGTGAGAACAAACACAGTCGTTTCTCCTGGATCTGATGCTGCGGTTGTCCGTGTCCGTGGAACGAATAAAGCTCTTGCGATCACAACGGATTGTAATTCTCGTTATCTATATTTAGATCCTGAAACAGGTGGGAAAATCGCTGTAGCAGAAGCTGCCAGAAACGTTGTTTGTTCAGGTGGAGAGCCTATTGCTATCACAGACGGATTAAACTATGGAAGTCCTGAAAATCCAGAAATTTTCTGGCAATTAGAGAAGTCGGCTGATGGGATTAGTGCCGCTTGCTTAGCATTAAATTCCCCAGTAATTGGGGGAAATGTTTCACTTTACAATGAAACGAACGGAACAGCTATTTACCCTACACCAATCATTGGAATGGTCGGTTTAGTAAAAGACTTACAACATATTACAACACAAAGCTTTAAACAAGAAGGCGACTATATTTATGTCCTAGGAAAAGCTGAAAATGAATTTGGTGGAAGCGAATTACAAAAGCTTGTAAAAGGGGATATTTACGGAAAAGCCCCAGCCATCGATTTAACTGTTGAAGCCAACAGACAACAAGCTATCCTAAAAGCGATTCAACAGGGAGTTGTTCAATCTGCTCATGATATTTCTGAAGGTGGTTTCGCCGTTGCTTTAGCAGAATGTTTAATGGGTACAGAATTAGGTGCAGAAGTTTCAGTTTCTGGAGAATTAACAACTGAATTATTCAGTGAAACACAATCTCGCTTTATTTTATCCGTTAAACCAGAAGCGAAAGAAGCATTTGAAAAAATCGTACAAGAGGCAGTTTTAATTGGGAAAACGACAGCAGATCGAACGTTAAACATTCAGGATTCCAAAGCTTGTGCAGTATTAACAGCAAAAGTTGAAGAGCTTGAACATGCTTGGAAAGGAGCTATCCCATGCTTGCTGAAATCAAGGGATTAAACGAGGAATGTGGCGTATTTGGAATATGGGGCCATTCAAATGCAGCGCAGATGACCTATTACGGACTCCATAGTCTACAACATCGTGGACAAGAAGGTGCAGGAATTGTCGTCACTGATGGTGAAAGATTGAAGGGGACTAAGGGGCATGGCCTTGTAAATGAAGTTTTTGATGGAGAAAAATTAAATGATTTAACGGGTACGGGTGCGATTGGTCATGTTCGTTACACCACAGCTGGTGGTGGAGGGTTCGAAAATATTCAACCCCTCCTCTTTCATTCGCAAACCGGTAGCCTAGCCTTAGCTCATAATGGAAACCTAGTGAATGCATCACAGCTAAGACGTCAACTTGAAAGCCAAGGGAGCATTTTCCAAACAACTTCAGATACAGAAGTACTTGCCCATTTGATTCGAAAAAGTGGCTTTACTTCCATGAAAGACAAAGTGAAATATGCCCTTCCTATGTTGAAAGGGGCTTATGCTTTCCTTGTCATGACTGAAACTGAATTAATGGTTGCTCTCGATCCGAACGGAATGCGTCCATTATCCTTAGCTCGTCTTGGAGATGCTTATGTCATCGCATCTGAAACATGTGCGTTTGATTTAATTGGCGCAGAATATCTCCGTGATGTAGAGCCAGGAGAATTAGTTGTGATCAATCAGGAGGGACTCCATTCTGAACGTTTCGCTACCCCAACAAATCAGGCGATGTGTTCGATGGAATATATTTATTTTTCCCGCCCAGATAGTGATATTAATGGAATAAATGTTCATAGTGCCAGAAAACGTCTTGGTAAACAACTTGCTAAAGAAACGAATATTGAAGCGGATGTTGTGACAGGTGTGCCAGATTCAAGTATTTCTGCTGCTATTGGATTTGCGGAAGAATCAGGAATTCCCTATGAGATGGGATTAATTAAAAACCGATATGTGGGCCGTACCTTCATTCAACCTACTCAGGAAATGCGTGAACAAGGGGTCAAAATGAAACTTTCTCCTGTTCGAAAAGTAGTCGAAGGGAAACGGGTCATTATGGTCGATGATTCGATTGTACGTGGTACAACAAGTAAACGTATTGTCAAGCTATTAAAAGAAGCGGGAGCAAAAGAAGTCCATGTATGTATAAGTTCACCGCCAATTAAGCATCCTTGTTTTTATGGAATTGATACTTCGACTCAAGAGGAATTAATCTCTGCTTTCCATTCACCGGAAGAGTTATGTGAAATTATTGGGGCGGACTCCTTAACATTTTTAAGCGAAGAAGGGCTGTTAAAGGCCATTGGTCGTGAAAGTACAGATTCTAACTGTGGACAATGTTTAGCATGTTTCTCTGGAAAGTATCCAACCGAAATTTATCCAGCGGAAAATGACCAATCCAAAACGGTAAAATCATAAAAATGGTGTGGATGATATATTGTAAGAATGTTTTCATAAACTTTAGAACAAAGTGAGGCTCTCTTTGTTCACCACTTGAGGTGGAAAGATTCATGCGGGATTTGGGGCAATGGTAATTCGCCCATTGTCCATACTAACGTTTAAATCTTTCTACCTCATAATAGTGGTGATGCTTTCTAAAGAAGCCATTAGAAAAACAGCTTTTTTTAGAAGAGACGAGCTGTTCCAAAATATAAGAATGAACTATAAAGTAGGAGGACCATTCATGTCAAAGGCTTATGAATCAGCTGGAGTAAATATCGAAGCGGGATACGAAGCAGTTGAACGTATGAAAAAACATGTTGAACGAACGAAGCGTCTAGGAGTAATGGGATCAATCGGGAGTTTTGGAGGAATGTTTGATTTATCCCAATTAAATGTGCGCGAGCCTGTCTTAGTGTCTGGAACGGATGGAGTCGGTACAAAACTGAAATTGGCATTTATGATGGATAAGCACGATACCATAGGGATTGATTGTGTGGCTATGTGTGTGAACGATGTTGTAGTTCAAGGTGCAGAGCCTATTTTCTTTCTAGACTATATTGCCTGCGGTCATGCAGAGCCTGCTAAAATCGAACAAATTGTCAAAGGGGTAGCAGATGGTTGTGAACAAGCCAATTGTGGGTTAATTGGTGGAGAAACAGCTGAAATGCCTGGAATGTATGACAATGGGGAATATGATATTGCTGGCTTCACTGTTGGTGTTGGGGAAAAGTCAAAAATGATCACAGGCGATCGGATTGAACAAGGCGACGTTCTCATTGGAATCGCCTCTAGTGGAATTCACAGTAATGGGTATTCACTAGTGAGAAAGATTTGCTTTGAACAAAATGATTTTAAAGTAGATTCACAAGTTGAAGGTTTAGATGCGCCATTAGGAGAAGTATTACTTACTCCGACCAAAATTTATGTGAAACCTGTACTGGAAATCATCAAAAACTTTGATGTTAAAGGAATGGCTCATATTACAGGTGGGGGCTTTATTGAAAACATTCCTAGAGGATTGCCAAGTGGTTTTGGAGCTGAAATTGAAGAGGGCAGCTGGGAAATACCTGCTATTTTCAATGTGTTAGAGAAATACGGAAAATTAGAACGAAGTGAAATGTATAATGTCTTCAATATGGGAATCGGGTTCGTCATGATTGTGTCACCTAATGAGGCGGATCAAGTATTACAGAAACTTTCTGATTTAGGAGAACAGGCATATAAAATTGGAACCGTAAAAAATGAAGAGGGACTTACCTTTTCCAAACGTTCATTCTAATCTTGTCTTTAAAGGAAACGGGCTTCACCTTTAACTTGATTGATTTGAGGACTGGGTGGGAAAGGAAATGGTTCGATAAGTTTTTTAAAGTGGAGGATATCATGAAAAAGTTTGCCGTATTTGCCTCTGGAAATGGGAGTAACTTTCAAGTGTTGGCGGAAGCTGTCAATAACGGTTTAATTGAAGGAACAATTGAATTAGTCGTTTGTGACCAACCAAATGCTTTTGTCGTTCAAAGAGCTAATGAACTTCATATTCCTGTCTTTACTTTCCAAGCAAAAAATTATCCATCAAAAGCGGATTTTGAAAAAGAAATTATTAACGAGTTACAACAAAGAGATGTGGATTTCATTGTTTTAGCGGGGTATATGAGATTAGTTGGACCTACTCTTCTTGAAGCTTATTCTCATCGGATCGTCAATATTCATCCATCTTTATTGCCATCTTTTCCTGGTAAAGATGCGGTCGGTCAAGCTCTAAAAGCCGGAGTAAAGATAACAGGTGTTACGATTCACTTTGTTGATGAAGGGATGGATACTGGCCCGATTATTGCTCAAAAGGCAGTCGAAATTACACCAGATGACACACATGAAACCTTGCAGGGGAAAATTCAACAAGTAGAACATAGTCTTTACCCTCAAGTGGTGAATCAAATGATTCAACAATTGGATCGTTCTAAGAAAGAGGAGGAGCAAAACAAATGAAGAAACGTGCCTTAATTAGTGTATCGGATAAAAGTGGAATCGTTGATTTTGCAAAGGAATTAGTAGCATTAGGTTATGAAATCCTATCTACAGGTGGCACAAAAAAAGCACTAGAGGAAAATAATGTTCCAGTCATTGGGGTAGAAGCTGTAACTGGTTTTCCAGAAATTTTAGAAGGACGTGTAAAAACACTTCACCCATTTATTCATGGGGGATTACTTGCCAAACATGATAAAGAAGATCATAAGAAACAATTAGAAGAGCAAAATATTTCCCCTATTCATATCGTTTGTGTGAATCTATACCCATTCCAACAAACGATTGCAAAGCCCGATGTAACACCAGAGGATGCCATTGAAAATATTGATATCGGCGGACCAACAATGCTTCGTGCAGCAGCGAAAAATCATGAATATGTAACGGTTTTAGTCGATTCACAAGACTATGAAAAAGTGATTACACAACTGAAAGAAACAGGTGAAGTTAGTCTGGAAACACGCAGAAAATTAGCTGCCAAAGTATTCCGTCATACGGCATCATATGATGCTTTAATTTCACAATATATGACAGATCTTGCTGGAGAAGAACAACCAGAAAGAGTTACCTTTACATATGAATTGAAGCAATCTTTACGCTATGGGGAAAACCCACATCAAAAAGCTTCATTCTATGAAAAGCCACTTGGTTCAGAATTTTCGATTGCTCGTGCAAAACAATTACATGGGAAAGAATTATCGTACAATAATATTCGCGATGCGGATGCAGCCCTTCAAATTGTAAAAGAATTCAAAGACCCTGCAGCTGTAGCAGTTAAACATATGAATCCTTGTGGTGTTGGTACGGCTAGTACGATTGAGGAAGCTTACGCAAGAGCGTATAAAGCAGATCCGGTCTCCATTTTTGGAGGAATTATCGCTTTAAATAGAGAAGTAGATGTCAAACTTGCTGAATCTCTTCATGAAATTTTCTTAGAAATTGTCATTGCTCCTTCTTTTACACAAGAAGCTCTAAAAGTTTTAACATCGAAGAAAAATATTCGCCTTCTTACTGTTCCATTTGATCAACAAGGGAAAGCAGAAAGAGTCCTAACATCTGTTGAAGGTGGATTATTAATGCAGGATCTTGATACGTATTCATTAGATAATGCGGAATTGAAGGTCGCAACAGATCGTGAACCAACCGCTGAAGAATGGGATGCCATGAAACTTGGTTGGAAAGTAGTGAAGCATGTTAAATCAAACGCGATTGTTGTTACTAATAATGAAATGACTCTAGGGGTTGGTGCAGGGCAAATGAACCGCGTTGGTGCTGCAAAAATTGCGCTAGAACAAGCGGGTGAGAAAGCAAAAGGAGCGGCTTTAGCTTCCGATGCCTTTTTCCCAATGGATGATACAGTAGAAGCAGCGGCACAAGCGGGAATCACTGCAATCATTCAACCAGGTGGATCCATTCGTGATGAGGATTCAATTAAAAAAGCGAATGAATATGGAATTGCGATGGTATTTACTGGAGTCCGCCATTTTAAACATTAAGATCTTTTCACAAAATTAGGTTTTTTTGAAGTGAAAGGTTACAATATCGGTGATTAGTCATTTTTATCCCACCTTAATGGGCAGTAAAACCTCCACCTCAAAATGATTTGGAAACAAAGAAGATAGGTAGAGGATTCACGGGCCCCTAAAGGTCCGATAAGTTTAACTAATATTCAGTCGGGGATGAAGAACCTCGCACTAAATAAAGTTTCATTTTATAACCTAATTAACTTAATAAAGAACCAAACATGAACATCATGTTTTATTGGAAGCCATTGTGAGGGAATCATTTATTCGTTTTTCACACAATGGCCTCCTGTTTAATTGTCAAAATGATAAGAGGTGAAATGGCTTGAAAGTACTTGTTATTGGTCGTGGTGGAAGGGAGCATGCTATTTGTAAAAAGCTTGCAGAAAGTCCATCTGTTAAAGAGGTATTTTGTGCACCTGGAAATGCAGGAATTGCTCAAGTTGCCACACTTGTTAATGTTGATGAAATGAGCTTTGCAGAGCTTACTGATTTTGCTAAACAGAATAAGATTGATCTGACGGTTATTGGACCGGAAGCCCCATTAGAAGCGGGGATTGTGGACTATTTCCAAGAAAGAGACCTTGTCGTTTTTGGTCCGAATGAAAAAGCGGCTATTTTGGAAGGCAGTAAATCATTTTCGAAGGATATGATGGAGAAATATCATATTCCGACTGCACATTATGCAACATTCGATTCTTATGAACAAGCTAAGGATTATATTGAAGAACAAGGTGCACCTATTGTATTAAAAGCTGATGGCCTTGCAGCAGGGAAAGGCGTAACGGTCGCCATGACAGTCGAGGAAGCATTGAGTTCACTTGAAGAAATGCTTGTTGGGAAAAAATTTGGTGACGCATCATCGAAAGTGGTTATCGAGGAATTTTTACAAGGGGAAGAATATTCTCTTATGGCCTTTGTGAATGGGGAAAATGTCTATCCAATGCAGGCTGCTCAAGATCATAAACGTGCTTATGATCAAGATCAAGGACCAAATACAGGGGGAATGGGAGCTTATTCACCCATCCCACATATTTCACAAGAAATCATCGATCAGTCTGTTGAAAAAATATTAAAGCCTATCGCAAAGGCTATGGTTGAAGAGGGACGACCTTTTACTGGAGTCATTTTTGCTGGGTTAATGTTAACAGAAAAAGGACCAAAAACAATTGAATTTAATGCCCGTTTTGGTGATCCAGAGACACAAGTGGTCCTTCCGCGTTTGCAATCAGATTTAGCTCAAGTATTTTTAGATGTCTTAAAGAACCAAGATCCACAATTACAATGGAAGCAAAACTCTGTATTAGGTGTTGTTTTGGCCGCGAAAGGTTATCCAAACGCATATGAAAAGGGAATGGAAATTACAGGATTGAGTGAAATAACAGATGCTTCTGTATTACATGCAGGAACATATAAGAACGAAAATGGACAAATATGTTCAAATGGTGGCCGAGTACTATTAGTTGCCTCAGAAGGAGCCACGATTAAAGAAGCACAACAAAAGGTTTATGAGCAAATGGCGAACTTCCAATCAGACGACTTTTTCTACCGTAAAGATATTGGAAAGCGGGCTATTGAACGCGCTTCTTTCTAGTCTTTCGGAAGTAGGCATATCCAATCGCTATAATGCCTCCAATTAACATAACAAGAACAAAAGACATATCTGTTAAATATTCTAAAAACATGGGATATTCATCTCCTTTTTCTTTAACGCAAGGTGTGGGCAAAGCCCACACCTTGCGACTTAATTGATTTTTTAAGATGGATTAATCGATAAATTCGACTCTTCGGATTGCGTTTGCTCAGATTGCGAGTTGGTTGTTTCCATTTGGTTTTTGTACACATCTGTTAAAGGACAATAACGTAGGATCCCTTCCCCTACTTTCATAGCGCCCATAAGTGCTACAAGTAAATAAGAATCACAAGTCGGTCTTTTTGAATATTTTGCTGTGCTCCATACAAGAATGGTGAGACCTAATGTAATTCGAATCAGTGCATTTATGATCCCTATATTTGGTTTAACCTTCATAGAATTTCCTCCGCTTTCTAATTTTTAAAAAATTATTTTCATTCTTTTCTCAATTACAAGATAAAATATGTTACTATAATAACTAACCTAAAAAATTGAAATGAGAGCCCTTTTTAGGAGGCATTGGATATGTTAGCACAACGTTATCGATGGAAAAGTAAACAACTTAGAACACATGTGTCTGTTTTAGATGGCGATGTTTTCCCTACACTTGTTTTAAAAAATGCTCGGTTTTTACACTCTGTTTTAAAAAAATGGATGACAGCAAACATTTGGATCTACCAAGATCGAATTATTTATGTCGGTGATCAAATGCCTAAAAAAGTATCTGGCGAGATCATGGATTGTGAGCCCTATACATTAGTTCCAGGATATATAGAACCTCATGTTCACCCGTTTCAACTTTATAATCCCCAAACACTTGCTGAATATGCAGCACAAACAGGGACAACAACAGTTATTAATGATAACTTAATGTTATTTTTATTATTAGAGAAAAAGAAAGCGTTTTCTTTATTGAATGAACTGAAGGATATTCCAGCTACTATGTATTGGTGGTGTCGGTTTGATTCACAGACAGAACTAGTGGATGAAGAGAACATATTTTCTAATTCTGAAGTGAAGTCATGGTTAGAACATGAGGCAGTGATTCAAGGTGGAGAGCTTACCGGATGGCCCAAGCTTCTAAATGGTGACGATATGATGCTTCATTGGATTCAAGAGGCAAAGCGTTTACGTAAAAAGGTTGAAGGGCATTTTCCTGGTGCCAGTGAAAAAACTTTGACAAAGATGACTTTGTTAGGTGTGGATGCAGATCACGAGGCATTAAATGGGGAGGATGTTTATAAACGTTTAATGCAAGGCTATATGGTCTCTTTAAGAAACTCCTCTATTCGACCAGATTTAGAAGTATTATTAAAGGACATGAAAGAAATGGGTATCGATCAATATGATATGATGATGTTTAATACGGATGGATCTACCCCGTCCTTTTATGAAAAGGGTGTTTTGGACTGGATGATCCAAAAGGCGATTGAACACGAAATTCCAGTCATTGATGCCTATCATATGGCAAGTTACAATGTGGCGAAGTATTATGGGATTGATCATCTTCACGGGGTCATTGCACCTGGACGTGTAGCGAATATTAACTTTCTAAAGGATGAAATGAATCCAAGTCCAGTTGCGGTCTTGTCTAAAGGGCAATGGGTGCGGAAAGAAAGTCAGGAAATCAAACAAAACATTTCCATTCAATGGGGAAACTTTGGCATGGGACCTCTCCATTTAGACTGGGAGTTAACGGCAGATGACCTACAGTTTTCGATGCCATTTGGAATCAAATTAATGAATTCAGTCATTACAAAACCTTACTCCATCGAAAAGGATATTACGGTGGAGGATCTTGGAAATCATGATGATGAAAGCTTTTTAGTGCTTCTAGATCGACATGGGAAATGGAGAATTAACTCGACCATTAAAGGTTTCGCAACAAATGTACAAGGACTTGCCTCTTCTTTTTCTAATACTGGTGATATTATTTTAATCGGGAAATGTAAAAAGGAAATGAAGCATGCCTTTGATCGGCTGAAGGAAATCGGCGGCGGAATTGTTTTATGTGAAAAAAATGAAGTCATTCATGAAATTCCTCTTCATGTTGCTGGCTTAATGTCCGACAAACCGATGGTAGAACTAATTGAAGAGGAGAAGAAAATGAAGGAGCTCATTATGGGACGTGGCTTCCGTTTTTCAGATCCTATCTACACATTATTATTCCTATCCTCTACACATTTACCATATATTCGCATTACTCCTAAAGGAATGTACGATGTAATGAAGAAAACAATACTCTTTCCAACTATAATGCGTTAAAATAATAAAGGAGCAATGATTCCATTATTGAGTGGAGCCTCTCAATGATGGAATATTTCCTTTTACGGAAAATGGAAAAGTGATTGTTCATTCAACAGAGAAAGATTTCAGCGAGAGCCGGTCATGTCCAATATGTATAGGCATTTTCTATGGCAGTTGTTTATGTTGTAAGGATGTTTTAACGATTTCTGTTGTTCCTACACCTTCCTATTCACCTACAAACGACTGTGACGATAGAAAATCATACTTTTCTAATGGAAAAAAGAAACAGCTTATGATGATTGGACAAGCGTATTGATTTTTTCGGATAGGAGTAAATATATGAAGAAGATTCTGCTGTTAATATGTATGTTTGTATTAATTTTTTCAGGCTGTGGAAAAAGTGCGGAAAGTGAAAAAAATAAGAAAAATCACCATTCAAAAGAAGAGAAGGAAGAAGCCTTTTATACCACACCTTTAACAGGTTTAAAAACAAATAAAAAGCCCGATCAACGTGCGATTGCCGTTGTTATTAATAATCATGTGAAAGCTCGCCCGCAGACGGGATTAGATAAAGCAGATATCATTTATGAAGTATCGGCCGAAGGAAAGCTGACAAGGTTTCTTGCGATTTTTCAAAGTGAGCATCCTGAACAAGTAGGACCTGTTCGAAGTGCTAGAGATTACCTTATTGATCTTGCCAAAGGGTATGACAGTATCTTTATTGCTCACGGGTACAGTCCAGAAGCAAAAGAGATGTTAAGAAGAGGAGAGATTGATCAAATCAACGGGATTCAGCACGATGGCACCTTATTTAAACGTGACTCATCGCGAAAGGCTCCTCACAATTCCTATATTTCTTTTGATAAAGTGGAACAGGGGTCAAATGAAAAGGGATATGTCCTTGATCAGCCGCCATCAGAATTATATTTCCTTAAGAAAGAACAGTTAGAGACGTTATCTGGGAAAAAGGCAGAATCATTCCGTGTTTCATATTCGAATCATCCTGAGTTCCAATCAAAATATCAATACATACCTGAAAAGAATGTATATGAGAGATTTTCGGGAGAGGAAAAGACGATCGACCGAGAATCAAAAATGCCTCTAGAATTGTCCAATATTTTTATTGTGGAAACAAACCATCAAATTATTGATGAGGAAGGTCGGTTAGATATTGACTTAACTCAAGGCGGAGAAGGGTTTTTATTTCAAAAAGGCGTAATGAATAAAGTTGAGTGGTCTAATGTAAATGGACGAATTCTCCCTTATTTAGATGGAAAGCCGGCGGGGTTAGTTCCAGGAAAAACATGGATACATATTATCCCGTCTTCACATGGATTGAATGAGGCAGTTATGTTTGATAATTAAAAACTAAAAGGAGTTCGAAAATAATTATGCAAATTGATAAATTGCGTGGAAGAGGGTTAGATCAACTTTTTGAGGCGGTTCTTTCACTTCGAGATTTAGAAGAATGCTATCGCTTTTTTGATGATCTTTGTACGGTAAATGAAATTCAGTCTTTAGCGCAAAGATTAGAGGTTGCAAGAATGCTTCATGAAGGAAAAACCTATCATAAAATTGAAATGGAAACGGGAGCTAGTACCGCTACCATTTCCCGAGTAAAACGTTGCTTAAACTTTGGAAATGATGCCTACCTGCTAGTCCTTGATCGAATTAAGGAAGAGAAATCGAAATGATCTAAAGAATACCAAAAGGATTCCAATAGGGGGTCCTTTTTTCTTTCCTTTCTTTTAAAAAAATTATTCGTCCTATTGTTTACGAAAGCATCTTCTCTCTCATGGATATGGTTTTTAGGGAAGGAAAACTAATGCTATAATGATGTAATGGCGAGAGAATGAATAGGAGGGATGTTGATGTATGATGTACAGGAATGGCGCCATGTGTTTAAATTAGATCCCAATAAGCCACTAAGTGATGAAGCATTAGAAAAAATATGTGAATCAGGCACTGACGCTGTGATCATCGGAGGAACGGATGGAGTCACATTAGAAAATGTCCTAGACTTAATGGCTAGGGTCCGCCGATATACTGTCCCTTGTGTACTTGAAATTTCTAATATGGAATCAATTACTCCTGGGTTTGATTTATATTTCATTCCATCCGTTTTAAATAGTCCAAAAACAAAATGGGTAGCAGGACTTCATCATGAGGCGATGAAAGAATATGGAGAATTAATGGATTGGGATACCATTTTGGTTGAAGGTTATTGCATTGCAAATGGAGAATGTAAAGCGGCCCAATTAACAGAAGCTCAAACAGCACTTGATTCGGAAGATATCATTGCCTATGCCTTGATGGTAGAAAAAATGTTCCGGCTTCCGATTTTTTATTTAGAATACAGTGGGAAATATGGTTCCTCTGAAATTGTTGAGAAAGTACGTAATGTATTATCAGAAACGACTTTCTTTTATGGTGGTGGAATTCAAACTGTAAAACAAGCGAAAGAGATGGCACAATTTGCAGATGTGATTGTCGTAGGAAATTCATTATATACGAATTTGAATGAAGCATTAAAAACAGTCGATGCTGTAAAAAATATGCAAGTACAAAAAGAATAAAAATAAAATTTCAGGTGGTGAAAATATGCAATACTTAACCGAACGCTTATTAAGCGGTTTAAACAAGGAACAAAAAGAGGCTGTGAAGACAACAGACGGACCCTTACTCATCATGGCTGGGGCAGGATCGGGAAAAACAAGAGTATTAACTCATCGTATTGCTTATTTAATGGTGGAGAAAGGGGTAAATCCTTACAATATATTAGCGATCACTTTCACGAACAAAGCCTCTAGAGAAATGAAAGAGAGGATTGGAAAACTCATGGGAGGAGCAGCAGAGGAAATATGGGTTTCTACATTCCACTCCATGTGTGTACGAATTTTACGAAGAGATATCGACCGAATCGGTTTTAATCGTAATTTTACAATCCTGGATTCTACAGACCAACAATCCGTCATTAAATCGATATTGAAAGATAAAAATATTGATCCGAAAAAATTTGACCCACGTACAATCTTAGGCTCGATTAGTTCCGCAAAGAATGAATTAATTAGTCCAGAGCAATTTTCGAAAACAATAGGAAGTTATTACGAACAAGTCGTCAGTGATGTGTACGGAGAATATCAAAAAAGGCTGCGGAAAAACCAAGCCCTAGATTTTGATGACCTGATCATGAAAACTATCCAACTATTCGATCGAGTACCAGAAGTATTAGAGTACTACCAACGGAAATTTCAATATATACATATCGATGAATATCAAGATACGAACCGAGCTCAGTACATGCTTGTGAAGATGCTTGCGTCTCGTTTTCAAAATTTATGTGTCGTTGGGGATGCGGATCAGTCAATTGTGCGCCTATAAGGGCATTACAGTTTTTCACCAATTGGCGGTGAATTAGCAGAGAACAGCTAATATATCAACAGACTTATCTTGGCGGGAAACCAAAAAGGGAGTGTAGCATGTCTGTAAAGTCATAAGTCAACTGAGGTATGAAAGTTGCGACTGAATGGCGAGATATAAAAGATAAGTATAAGGAAGAAGGCTAAACTGCTTGAAGAATAGACTGAGCGGGAGTATGATCGCCTGTTAGGAAATCTATCTGACACCTAATATCAATCCTCGTAGACGAAATAAATGGTTTCGGATACGGATGAGGAATAGTAATAAATTGATACTAATTCCTTGTGTTCTCAGAAAAGGATTGACGCGCTTGTAGAAACAAGAAAAGGTCGAACGTTCCTTCCGATCACTTATTGAGCCAAACTGTAATGTACTAAATGGGGATTACCTAAGTTGGAACGCTAAAGAATTAGCTATGCGAAATGCCATTAAGGTGATAAATTCTAAGTCGGAAGACAAGGAAGATGACGCTGAATATCCAATATGGTAACGGAGCTTCCATAGTAGTCCGAGCTGGGGAAAGCCTAGTACATGGCGAAGGGAAGCAACTTACATTGTATGAACAAAGAAGAAAGGAGCGAAATGCTCTATGCAAAGTTCTGAAAATGTCTTATACAATTTATCCAAACAAGCGAAAGACGAAAATTTCATTTTTGATCGTTTGTACAGAAATCTCTATAATGCAAATTTCTATTATAAAGCCTATGCAAAAATCTATGATAATGATGGTAGTGCAACAATGGGTGTAACAAGTGAAACAGCGGATGGTTTTGGAGACGAAAGAATCGAACGAATTATTGAAAGTCTGAGAGATGAAAGCTATCAGCCAAAACCAGCAAGACGCACTTATATTCCAAAGAAAAATGGTAGTAAAAAGAAAAATGGTAGTAAAAGACCACTAGGTATTCCTACATTCACGGATAGAATCGTACAAGAAATTTGCCGAATGCTACTTGAAGCGATATATGAGCCTAATTTCCTAGAGTGTTCGCATGGTTTCAGACCTGACAAAAGTTGTCATACAGCACTCATACAAATTAAACAAACTTTTACAGGGGTCAACTGGTTCATTGAAGGCGATATTAAAGGTTTTTTTGACAATATTGATCATCACACACTAATCAATGTATTAAGAAAACGAATTAAGGATGAGAAATTCATCAGACTCATTTGGAAGTTTCTAAGGGCAGGTTACTTAGAAGATTGGCGATTCCATAAAACGTACAGCGGTACCCCCCAAGGAGGTATCATAAGCCCCATTCTAGCCAATATATACATGAATGAGTTCGATAAATTCGTTATGAATACACTTAGAAGTGAGTTTCAAATTGGCAAACCCAAAAGTCGAAATAGAAATACTGAATATCGCACAAATGAAGCAAGGGTCCGGAGGCTAGGGAAGAAAATTGACCTAGAAACGGAACCTGATAAAAGGGAAGAAATGATAAAAACACGTAAGGAAATTAGAAACTACATGTTAAAGCTTCCTTACTACGATTCTAAAAATGAAGGATTCAAAAGTATATCGTATGTTAGATATGCAGATGATTTCATTTTAGGAGTACATGGTAGTAAAGAAGACTGTGAATCGCTTAAAGAATTAATGAGTCGATTTCTAAAGGAACATCTCAAGCTAGAACTATCAGAGGAAAAGACACTCATTACGAATAGTAAAAATAGAGCAAGATTTCTTAGTTATGAAATTACTGTGAATAGGAACCATGATACAAAAAGAGACAAAAATGGAAAAACCAAAAGAATGTACCGTGGCAATATCACATTTTTCGTCCCTTCTGGAACGATTGAGAAAGTGATCACGGAACATAAAATGGTTAAAGATATTAATGCAAAGGAATGGAAAATACTCCATAGACCACCATTACTTAAACTAACTCCATTAGAAATAGTTGAATCCTATAACTCGGAACTTCGTGGGTTATATAATTACTATAGTCTCGCTCTTAACGTAACACATAAAATGTGGCAACTACGATACGTCATGGAATATAGCTGTTTAAAAACATTGGCAGGCAAATTTAAAACAAGCATAGGAAAAGTAAAAGAAAAATATAGAGATGGTAAATACTGGGGCATTCCTTATGAAACCAAAAAGGCAAAGAAAATAGCTTACTTCTTTAAGGACCCTCTTGTCACAAAAGAATCAGCAGGTAAAGCTGATGTAGATGTGATACCAAACTGGCACAAATATCAGAATACGACTGAAATGGAAAAACGTTTAAAAGCTAAAGAATGTGAATTATGTGGACAAAACGACCCATCGTTAAAATATGAAGTTCATCATTTGAATAAAATGAAGAATTTAAAAGGGAAAGAACGATGAGAAAAAGTAATGATTGGTAAACGACGTAAAACACTGATTGTATGCCAAGAATGCCACATTAAAATTCACAGAGGATAAATAGGATGTAAGTGGAGAGCCGTATACTCTGAGAGGAGTACGTACGGTTCGGAGGGGAGTGCTTAGAAACCTACTGTCGAAATACAGTAAGGCGCTGGGTGCTTACCCTACTATCGCTGGCGTGGGGCGGATATTGCGAATATTTTGTCGTTTGAAAAAGATTATCCACAAGCAAATGTTATTTTACTCGAACAAAATTACCGCTCAACGAAAACGATTTTACGGGCGGCGAATGAAGTTATTCAAAATAACTTCAATCGGAAACCGAAGAAACTCTGGACAGATAATGAGGAAGGTCAACATATTACGTATTATCATGCCAATAATGAGCAGTCTGAGGCCCAGTTTGTTGCCGGAAAAATTAAAGAGATGACAGATAGTGGCAAAAGAAAATATTCCGAAATTGCCATACTATACAGAACTAATGCCCAATCACGTGTTATGGAGGAAGTACTGCTCAAATCGAATATTGACTATTCCATTGTCGGCGGAATTAAGTTCTATGATCGAAAAGAAATTAAAGACTTATTAGCTTATTTGCGCTTAATTGCAAACCCAGACGACGATATCAGTTTGCAGCGGATCATTAATGTACCGAAACGTGGAATAGGTGCCACTTCGTTTGACAAAATGGCTCGGTATGCACAAGATAATGATATTTCCATCTATAGAGCATTAGAGGAAGCCGATTTTATCGGATTAAGTCCGAAAATTACAAAGTCTGCTATACAATTTAAAGATCTCATCAAAAATTACACACAAATGCAAGAATATTTATCTGTTACAGAATTAGTCGAAGAAGTCCTTGATAAGTCAGGATATCGAGAAATGTTAAAAGCGGAGAAAACAATAGAATCACAAAGCCGTCTGGAAAACATTGAGGAATTTCTATCTGTTACCAAGAACTTTGAAGATAGTAGTGAAGATAAAAGTTTAGTCGCCTTTTTAACCGATCTTGCATTAGTGGCAGATATTGACCAACTAGACAAAGATGAAGATCCAAAAGATTCAGTTGTTCTAATGACTCTCCACTCTGCAAAAGGACTCGAGTTTCCTGTTGTATTTTTAATCGGAATGGAGGAAGGGGTCTTCCCACATAGCCGCTCATTGATGGATGAGGAAGAGATGGAAGAGGAAAGACGTCTCGTATACGTAGGAATTACTCGGGCAGAAGAAGAATTATTTTTAACGAACGCTCAGATGAGAACATTATATGGGCGAACCAATCTGAATCCTGTATCACGATTTATTGGTGAAATTCCTAATGATTTAATCAACACACATATCATCGAAAAAAGAGTACCAACTTCATTTAAATCAAGCAAGCCAATCCGTGGTCCGGTCATGCGCCCACAACCGACCTCGACTGGTGGGGAAAAAGAAGATTGGAAAGTGGGAGATCGAGCTTCGCATAAAAAATGGGGAACGGGTACAGTTGTCAGTGTGAAAGGTCATGGTGAAGGAATGGAACTAGATATTGCCTTTCCAAGTCCTGTTGGAATCAAACGGCTTCTAGCCAAGTTTGCGCCAATTGAAAAGAAGTAATCAGTTTGGATTATTGAAAGAAAGGGCTGTCGATATGGATCAACAAACTGCAGAAAAACAAGTACAAAAACTGCATCAATTATTAAATCAATATAACTATGAATATTATGTTCTAGACAACCCTTCTGTCCCAGATGCAGAATATGACCGATTAATGCAAGAACTAATCAAAATGGAGGAAAAATTTCCTTCATTCATCACACCAGATTCGCCTACTCAGCGTGTTGGAGGAGAGGTTTTACAATCATTCACAAAAGTCGAACATCGGATTCCAATGTTAAGCTTAAGCAATGCTTTCAATGAGGAAGACCTTAGGGATTTTGATCGTCGTGTCCGTCAGGGGTTGCAGGAAGATTTCACATATATTTGTGAATTGAAAATCGATGGACTGGCTGTATCCCTTCGATATGAAGAGGGTGTATTCGTTCAGGGAGCCACTCGTGGAGATGGAGTGTTATCAGGAAAATATAATTTGTCTAATTTAGTATGGGATATTCCTTACAATAGGAGTAAATTACAACCATTAATAATTAGACAAGTAGGAGGATGTAGTCCCGTAGCGGGTAGCGGTAACTATGAACGTATTTTCAACATGAATAGAATAAATCCTATAGTGCTTAAACAAGTTGGAGGTAAAGTAGCATGAATATAAAAGAAAGAATTGAAGAGCTACGTAACCTAATAAAGTACCATAATGATTTGTATTATGATAAAGAACAACCTGAAATTACTGATTATGAATATGACCAGCTTGTGCAGGAATTAAAAACATTAGAAAATGAACATCCAGAGTATATCACTTCAGATTCCCCTACTCAAAAAGTAGGAGGAACAGTTAAACGTGAACTAAGGAAAGTACCCCATGATGTGCCAGTAATAAGTCTTCAGGATGCATTTTCAAAAGAAGAAATATATGATTTTGTAAACAAGGTGAAGTCTCAAATTACTAATCCTAAATTTGTAGTAGAAATGAAAATCGATGGCTTAACTGTCATGCTTAGATATCACAACGGAAAATTAACTGAAGGTATAACCAGAGGTAATGGTGAGGTTGGGGAGTCGGTTTACGAGAACGTATTAGAAATCAAGACTATACCCAAAAGTATCCCAACAGAACTACCATATTTAGAGGTTCGTGGGGAAGTTTACATGTCCAATAAGTCTTTTGAAATGGTATTGGAAAGAGAAAAAAATAAAGGCGGTAAGAAGTATAAAACAGCAAGAAATTTAGCGTCAGGAACATTAAGACAGTTAGATTCACGTATAGTTAGGGAACGTAATCTTGATATGTTTGTCTTTAATCTTGAAATTTCAGAAGGTAAAGATTTTACATCTCATAGTGAAACTTTAGAATGGCTGAAAACACAAGGTTTTACGGTTATACCTAATTATAAAATTTGCTCTACAGCAGATGAAGTATGGGAAGCAGTATCATCAATTGGTGAAGAAAGAAACAAATTACCTTTTGGAATAGATGGTGCAGTTATTAAAGTTGATAATTTAAGCGATAGAAGAGTATTAGGAAGTACAAGTAAAGTTCCGAGATGGGCTATTGCTTATAAGTATCCTCCAGAACAAAAAGAAACAGTTATCAAAGATATTAAGATACAGGTAGGTCGTACGGGTAGATTAACTCCTTTAGCAATTTTAGAGCCAGTAAAATTAGCTGGAACAGACGTTTCAAAAGCAACTCTACACAATCAAGATTTTATTAATTTAAAAGATATTCAAATTGGTGATACAGTAGTTATTCAAAAAGCTGGTGATATTATTCCAGAAGTTATAAAAAGCATACCTGAGAAGAGACCAGCTAATGCCATGAAATACACCATACCAACAAATTGTCCTATATGTAATTCACCTACTGTAAGAGATGAAAATGTGGCTGATACACGTTGTATCAATACAGAGTGTCCTGCACAACAACTCGGTGGTATAGTATATTTTGCATCGAAAGGTGCAATGGACATAGAAGGACTTGGACCGAGTTCTGTTGAATCACTTATTTCAGAAGGCTTTATCAAAGATATTGGAGATATCTATTACCTTGAACAGTATCGTGATGAACTAATAGAAAAAGGTGTAGTTGGAAGAAAAAAATCAACAGATAATCTTTTAAAAGCTATTGAAAAGTCAAAAGAAAATGATTTAGAAAAGCTAATAACAGGACTTGGAATAAAAAATGTAGGTAAACAAACTGCAAGAGTATTGGCTATGAATTTTCCCGATATTGATGCAGTAAGCAATGCTACTTATGAACAATTAATAGCATTGCCTGATTTTGGGGATATAGTAGCGAAAAGTATTTTAAACTTTTTTAATCAAGAAAAGAATCATCAACTTATCGCTAAATTAAAATCAGCAGGTGTAAATGTAAAATCGAAATCCTCAGAAATTAGTAGTGACGATAGATTTTCAGGTAAAACATTTGTAATTACAGGGACACTTCCAACTTTAAAAAGAGATGAAGCAACTAAAATGATTCAAATGTACGGTGGTAAGGTTTCAGGTAGTGTGTCTAAAAAAACATCATACGTTTTAGCTGGAGAAGAGGCAGGAAGTAAATTAACAAAGGCTCAAGATTTAGGGGTTAGGATAATTAATGAAGAAGAATTCATGGATATGTTGAAATAAAAAATAGTAAATAAAATAGAGAGCGAACCTATTTCGCTCTCTATTTCGTTATTTAATAGTCTCTATACATAAATAAAGAACTATCTCCGAAGAAGCTCAGTTATTTCTTTTTCTCGTTTTATAGTCATTGGAGAAGGAGTGGGAAGAGGACAATACACTCTTGATTTCACTATAAATTTCTTTTTATCCATTATTTTAATTCCCCTTTAATACCCTAATTTCGCAAGAAGTCTAAGAGCTTTTTCATTCATTTTTCGTACTTTATCCAAATCAGATTCATGTGAGACAGACATCGGTCTTCTATTGGGATTAACTATAGGATTTTTTGGCTTCCGTTTTAAAGACATTGGAACACCTCGTTATAAATGTATTTTCTTCAATTCATTTCCTAAATCAACTTTTACATATACTTAAGTGTAAAGATTAGAAATTAGAAAAGGGAAAAACCACCCCAAGCTCCTCAAAAGGCAAAAAGGTGGTCTTCCTGGTAGTTCTCGTAAACAATCCAATTTTTTCAATGAACCAAACTTTTAAAGTTCGTTTAAATGGACTAATGATAAATGTCCAGTATCATTGTCCCCTTTTAGATTACAATAACAAGGATTAAATTTCCAGTATATTAACCATCTTATTCCTATATATAGACTTACCTACTGTTATTACTCTTATGATTTTTTAATGACAAAGGCTTTTGTTTTTCACGCTTTCGTTGTACATATTCTTGTACTTCTTTCGGAAGATTCTTTTTTCGATGCATGTCTTTTGCAATCATATTCAAAAGTTTTGCTACATCCTCTACTTTTTCATTAGAAATGGTCGGCAATAAATAGGATACGGTTTGTTTAGCAACATCTTTATCTAAAAACGCTTTTACACTATTGGTTTCAATTGCTGTGACCAATGCAAGAGAAGATGAAGATAATCTGTAACTTGTCCCACCATTCTTTTGATATTCGTATTCCTTCTTTAGTTCTTTAGTAAAATCTTCAAATGAGACCTCTTCCATACATTTCTTCCTTTCGTTACTATCCATACCTCCAATAAAAAGTATTCGGCAAGAAGATAAACTCTCCTCTTTCTGCCTAAACCTTTTCTGGTTAAAAATATAATAATTGGTGTTATTATATAAGAAAGGTGAGTGAGAAAATGCCGAGTGAAAAAATGATTGAAGAAATGAAACGGTTTGATGACGCTTTTCCAAATGGGATATTCTGCTACCCTAAGTCAGTAAGAGTAAAAGTTCGAGCACTGTATGAGTATTGCAAAGCAAGAGACATTGCTCCACAGGAATTAACAAAAGAAGAGATTAAGAGGTTTATTTCTAAATAAATCCATAAAAGAACCGACCAACTTTTTACCTTTATTCCCTACTTAGAAATCAATATGGTGGTGTATTATGAAATATACTTGCCCTTGTTGTGGTTATATTTCCCTTGATAGTGAAATTCACGATATCTGCAGTATCTGCAATTGGCAAGACGAGCCTATATCCAGAACTGAACCTGAATTTGTAGGTGGAGCTAATGGTAATGTAACACTTCGCCAAGCCCAATCAAATTTTGCTGAATTTGGTGCATGTGAAAAAGCATTTTTAAAGGTTGTTCGCAAACCAAATGAAAAAGATATAAGAGACCCAAAATGGAAACCATTTAAAAATAAAAAAGAGTAGGCTAATCATTTAGAGATTACCTACTCTTTCAACTACATATTGTCCCAAGAGGACAAGAATAATTGGTAATAGGGGGGTTTTAAAAAATCACATTAAAGTTATTAGATAATATAGTTATGAAAAGAAAAAGCCTCTTACGGTTGATTAACTACGAGGACCAAAAAATCTATCTCCATTTAAATGAATCAGGTGGTCAGGAGCATCTGCTACCCAAACTTCTGTCTCCCAAGCTATTTGGTCGATAAATTTTTTGAATCCATTTTTAGAAGACATATCTAAAAAGGCAGTAACATAAACAATTCCACAGTTGCAGTTTTCTAACATGTCTTGGATTTCATTAATTCGCTTCATTGAAATTGGTCCCACAGAAGTGACCGCTTCTATAAAATAAAGCCAGTTCTTCTCGGCTACATAAAGAACCACATCAGGAAGTTTATCGTGGTCGGTAATAAGAACGCCCAACTCTTGCAACTTCTTACGATTTTTTATCAGGTCTTTCTTCTTTGTATCACCTACGTATAAAACTTCTGCACCTTTGGCAAATCTTGGAGCAAATTCTTCGATTATCGCTTTTTGCAATTCATTGTGTTTTCCTGGGCTGAAGTGTAATTCCGTTTCATTAACTTTTACAGGAATCATGGCAATTTCTCGAACTTGTGTATATTTCTTTACTAAGGTTTCATGGTTCTCTAACCATTCACCCAACTTTTCTTCCCACTCAACCGTTCCATATGCTTGAATGACTTCCAAAGTTTCATCAGCTAAACGATAAGAATACTTCGGACTATTAGTAGCCCTTTCGTCATCATCATCATTTGAAACTGCAATCGCACCGTCTACAAATTGATGGATACTCTCTTTTCTAATCGTTTCTCGGCTATTAGGTTTGTATATTTTTCCGTAATGCTTTGCCATAAACTCCATCATATCTACAATCCGTAAGGAATTAATAGAGGCATCAGCCCAACTGTCCTCTTCTTTTACTCCAGCCAATGCCAAAAATACATATCCACTTCTATCGTTGTATTGTTTTGGTGGCATACCTAATTGTTTTAATATGTCTTTAGCTTCTTGTAGCTTTCCCATTGTAAAAACTCCCTTTTTATCCTGCGTTTCTTCCCTGTCTTGTGTTGACTAAAAACATTTCTTCTATAATCGTATCACAAGTTTCTGTTGTAATGGAGTTTGTTTCCAATATTCTTTTACCCATTCTTTTAATATCATTTAAGGAAGGAAGAGGGATAGCATTTACTTCAGTAGCATTTACTTGGGTACTGCCATTTAATATTCGATAGTACGTATCAATATATGAACTATTAAAAAGAACAAATAATCCATACATTTCTTCTTTTATCATTTCTCCTTCTAACTTCGTAATATAGTTTAAATGGTTCTCAATTCCAACCTTTGCATTTACAAAATCATCAGCAAAATAGAGGGAACACTGTACTCTTCTTCGTTCTTCTTTACTTGTAAATCGCTTAACCAATAAATAGTTTTTGCTATCCAATAATACGCTTTGACTTTCTTCTGTATCCACTATATATTGTGGATTCTTTGATACTGGAACAGGAAAAGAAATTCTATTATTAATAAAGTGATTCGCCCATAAAAGTGGAACTGTATTTTCTTCTGGCACTTCTTTGATTAAATCTAATGCTCGAAAATCAACAACTGGCCCAGTTTTTAAACGAAATCCTAATGATATCAAATTATATTCCCAAGAATGAACAAGGGTTAGTAATTCAATCTCTTCTATTGTTGATGGAATAAGCATAAACAAGTTGTCCGAATCCATATCTACGACAGTGCCATAAGGCACTTGTTGGATAAAATTCTCTTCCATATACATATTTTCAGAGGCAGAAATAGTAATCATATCAGTTACTTCTGTGGTTTTAATAGCTCTTAATACAATCGCTTCCTGAAGTACCTTATCTCCTTCAAATACATCTAATCTGGAATGGAAAAGGTGAATATTGGTTAGCCGAACGGTATTTAAGAAATACTCACGAAACTTCCGAAAATATAGACCAGAGGTAAAACTACGTGGAGTTATAAAAATCATCTCTCCATTAGGTTTTAATAATTTTGCGGCCATTGCCATAAACAAGAAATATATGTTGGGTTGACCATGTACAATTGAACTCATAACAACTGATTCAGGTTCGGCTTTGGCAATTTTTTTATATGGAGGATTACTGATTATGACATCGTATAATTCTTCTTCTGATTTCTCTTCTCTACCATTCCAGAAGTCGTCATTACTTAAAATGAAATTCTGGTCATAAATGGTATAAATAACGGTCTTTCCATTCTGCTCCAAAACTGTACGAATAAGTTCCATATTCTCTCTTAGGAGAGGGAGAACATTTTCATCATTTTCGTATAAGTCAATGTGTATATGCGTAATGGTGTTATGCTCCAAAATCCTTTGACATAATCCACCAGCAAGTATTCCCGTTCCTGCCCCTGTATCTAAAATTCGGATACTTGATTGATTGTAATCCATCAAACTTGCCATAAAGTTTGCAATCGAAGGGGGAGTGAAGAACTGTCCGATTTTCTTTCGGATGTTCTTTCCTACTCTTTTTCCATAGTCGATGGTTTTATCATAAATTTGATTAACTAACATAACTGCACCTCAAAATGATTCATAATCTAACATCTTCTTATTTTAACATAGAAAAAACATGCAGTTAAAAGAACTTACGATTGCTTCAAAATTCCAAAAGCAAGTGGGACAACCTTCTGCTGACGGTCAGTAAATGGTAACTCCTAATAATGTATAAAATGAATTTCAAAAAGAGAAATGAGATTGGAGGTCTTGTTTCTTTTTTATAGTGATAAGGAGTTTGAGAGAAAAAGTGAAATAGAAGGAAATATGTTACAATACTACTAAGAAATTGAGTTTTGAAGGAGTGTTTTAAATGAGGCTGAGCTATTTAGAAATAAAGAATTATAAATCAGTTAATTATTTAAGGATTCATATAGACTCATTGACAGCAATCGTTGGCAAAAATAACTTTGGGAAATCAACAATTTTAGATGCTATTCAATGCTTTTATGGAGAAAAGGCTATTGAGGCAGATAATTTCCATTTAGGAACTGATGAAGACATTGAAGTGACAATTATCTTTGATGACATTTCTGATTACGATATTGAAAGATGCTTTGGGTATAAAACTATGGTTGCAAAAACAAATTTAAAAATAAAAGAGCGAATTGAAGATAGTGAGTTTGCAAAGAAACAATTAGAAAAATTAAAGAGTGATAGAGATAGGAAATTCAAAGAAGTAAATGAAAAGTATAATATTGATTACCCGAATAAATGCACAATTACAGTTACTTTTTCATATTCAAAAAAAGGAAAAGCAACTTATAAGATAAATGAAAATACTAACATCGCTAAATCTGATTTATTTAAATTTTTACCACCTATTAAAGTCATTTCTGCAATAAGAACACCAGACAAAGAAACTACAGCAGGTACAAAATCCAATTTAAAAGAACTAATATCTTTACTTCAAAGCGAAAATGATTCTGAGGATTACATAGAAATGCCTAAAATAGATGGTAAGCTATCATATGGAGAAATAAAGACACTGATATCCAAAAAAGAAGAAGAAAAATGTAAATACCTATCGGAAGATTTAACGAAGAATTTTCAAAATGCTATTAATACTGATTCTTTATCTGTAAAAGTTAAGATTGATAACTCTTTCAAATTTGATTTTAAATATAAGACAGTTTTAGAGGATAAGGATGTACCAGGTAGAGAGATAGATATTCTCTCTTGCGGAACTGGTTTACAAAGTATGATGATATTGTCCATTTTACAGACTTATATAAAACTTAAGAAAGATGACGACTTTATTTTATTGATAGAAGAACCCGAAGTTTATTTGCACCCCTCATTACAAAGAAAAATGATTAGTACATTGCTAAAAATCAGTGAAAAAAATCAAATCATTTTAACTACTCATTCGCCAATAATCATAAGTAAGATTGATAAAGGAAACATACATTGCGTTAATAAGGATAAGGGAGTCACTTTATTGGTAGAAGCGTCAGTAGAAAATATCATACAAGAGTTAGGTGTGCAAATATCCGATATATTAAACAAACAGGCTGTTATATTTGTAGAGGGTAAAGATGATGCTCGATTGTTTAGTCTCCTTATCAATAAAATTGCAAAACAAAAAGGTTTGGAGACGGACTTTACTGAAAAGTACATTGATATGATTCAGACTGATGGCTTTGATAAAATGAGTTTTTACGCTAACGCTCAAATATTGCATAAGGATGCTGTGAAAGCTCCTTATTGGGTAATTACTGATTCGGATGGAGAGTATATCGAAGACAGAAAAAAGGATTTAATGGAAAAAGGAAAAGCAAATGGTCTGAATATAAATGAAGAACAGTTTAAAATCTTATCAGAATATGCAATAGAATCCTATTTTTTAGCTCCTATATTATTGGAACATGTATTTGGGTTTAACGAAAAGGAATCCTCTCTTTTACATGATACATATTTTCAAAAATATGAAGAGGTATTATGTAGTCTAAGGCAAGGAAAAGGAATTATAAATAAGAAAACCTTTAGGAGTAACTATAAGCCTAAAATAATGTTCTCTAATTTAGATAAGCCAGAAGAGATTATCGAGCTTATTTTAGATAAATACTATAGTGCAGATGTTGAATTCAAGGAATTAAGAAAAAGACTTATAGATGATTGGAATAATCAAAGTGACCCGATAGGATACTTTATCAACCAATTAGATTATTCAGTTCTTGTTAGTTCTAAAATGAATGAAGTGATAAGTCATTTAGGCGAAATAATTGACTCTATAGTAGGTAAATAAGTCAATTATTGAATAAATAATAGGATAATTATATTTATTCTTGTAGGAATTACTGAAATTATTGGAGTGTTTATTATTCTTTCTATCTCGTGGGATAATGGCTTTGATAAAAAACGTCTGAAACATAAGATTGATTATGTTCTATTGGTACTTTGCGTTTATTTATCATTAATTCTGAGCATTAGTTAATCTAATTGCCAATCCTGTGAATGTACTACAGCATAATAAGGCAATTCCCCCTTGAAAACATCGATAAGAAAGTTATTAATCGGGGATTCCATCATGCTTTGGGGCCCTCGTCATTAGATTTAATGATAATGAGAAGAGCAGGAGTATCCTGCTCTTTCTTTTTATTTGAAAGAAAAGTAATCGAACTTCCTAATTAACTTCATTATACTGGGTCTTAATTCCAATAATCTTTCTGTACATACCATTTAGCATAATAGGTGAATCCGTTTGTATGGATAATTGCTTAGAAAATGGGTTAGCCACTTGTTCAAATCTCAATCCAATATCTGTACCCAACAAGGAGATAAGCGGTCTTATTCCCCTTTTGAAAAGAGATAGTTCTTGGTTCTCAGGAACGAATTTATCAAATATCAATATTCTCCCTTTAGGTTTCGTTACTCTAATCATCTCTTCCATACACTTATGAGGATTTGGGACAACAGAAAGAAGTAAACTTGCTATTACAATGTCAAAAGATTCATCGGGTAATGTTAAATCCTGTGCATCCATTTGCATGAATGTAATATCTGTATGATGAAACTTTTCTCTTGCTTTATCCAGCATGTCACTGGAAAAATCAATGGCTGTTATGTCGATATCATTATGTGGGACATACTCTAAATCTGCACCTGTACCACAACCTACTAAGAGTACCCTTTCACCCTGAACCCATTCTAAATCCTTAAATACCTCTCTTCTTGCTTTCAAAAAAATTCCTTTATTGAAAAATTGGTCATAAAATGGCGACCATACCTTATAGATAATTTGATTCCATGAGCTATTCATTTTAGGACTCCTCACCTAACAACTTTACTGAGTATCTGTATTCTTTGGGATACTAATAAAATCCTTTATTTTGTGGAATTTTCATAAAAGAAGATTAATTTTTTACACTTCATTCAAATTTACATTTGAATAATAAAAGGGTTAGAGTTATAATATATTCAAATATACATTTGAATGAGAAAGGGGAAATGAATGTGAGTAAAAAGGATACATGTGAAATTTATTGTTACGATGAAGAGAAAGTGAATCGAGTTCAAGAGGAAATCGAGAAGGCAGATATCAGTAATATATCCAAAGTATTTAAAGTAATTGGTGATGAAAATCGTACTAAGATTGCGTATGCTCTTTGCCGAGAAGATGAACTGTGTGTTTGTGATATTGCCAATATCTTAGGTACATCTATAGCAACAGCATCCCACCATCTTCGTACCCTTCATAAACTTGCTATATTAAAGCATCGAAAAGAAGGAAAATTGGCTTTTTATTCATTAGACGATGACCATATTAAACAGTTAATCCTTATTGCTTTGGAGCATAATCAGGAGGTGAAGACACATGTCTGAACAACAACAAACGAAAACGTATAGAGTACAAGGTTTTACTTGTGCAAATTGTGCATCAATATTTGAAAACAACGTCAAAGCACTTGAAGGAGTTCAAGATGCAAAAGTAAATTTTGGTGCATCAAAAGTTGAAGTTATTGGAAATACAACTATTGAAGAGTTAGAAAAAGCAGGGGCATTTGAAAATTTAAAGATAAGAAATGAAAGAGAACAACTCGTTAAGCAAGAACCATTTTGGAAGCAAAAAGAAAACATAAAAGTGTATATCTCAGCATTCCTACTTTTGATTAGTTGGTTGATGACAAAACAATATGGTGAGGAAAGCCTTCTTCCGACTATAGGTTATGCACTTTCTATTTTGATTGGTGGCTATTCCCTATTTATCAAAGGACTTAAAAATCTAATACGTTTAAAGTTTGATATGAATACCTTGATGACTGTAGCCATATTAGGAGCATCAGCTATTGGAGAATGGGGCGAAGGAGCAACTGTAGTTATCCTGTTTGCAATAAGTGAAGCATTAGAAAGATATTCAATGGATAAAGCTCGTAATTCTATTCAATCCCTAATGGATATTGCACCAAAAGAAGCTCTTATTCGCAGAGGAAATAAAGAGATTATGGTTCAAGTTGATGACATTCAAATTGACGACATAATGATAGTAAAACCAGGTCAGAAACTTGCAATGGATGGGATTGTTGTTAAAGGAACATCTACTATCAATCAAGCGGCCATTACGGGTGAATCTGTACCAGTCGTAAAAAAAGTCAATGAAGAGGTATATGCTGGTACGTTAAATGAAGAAGGATTATTAGAAGTAAAAGTCACGAAACGTGTTGAGGATACCACTCTTTCTAAAATCATTCATATGGTGGAGGAAGCACAAGCGGAAAAAGCCCCATCCCAGGCGTTTGTAGACAAATTTGCAAAGTATTATACACCAGGAATTATTATTATTGCCCTATTACTGGCAGTAGTTCCTCCCCTACTCTTAAACGGTGATTGGCAAGAGTGGATATATAGAGGTTTGGCAGTTCTTGTTGTAGGTTGTCCATGTGCGTTGGTCATTTCAACACCAGTATCCATTGTAACAGCCATAGGAAATGGAGCAAAAAATGGTGTTTTGATTAAAGGCGGAATTCACTTAGAAGAAACAGGGGCATTAAAAGTTATTGCATTTGATAAAACTGGAACACTTACAAAAGGTCTTCCTTCTGTTACAGATATAGTCCCTTTCAATGATGAAGAACAAAAAATAATGACGATTACATCTGCAATTGAAAAAGGGTCACAGCATCCGTTAGCTTCAGCCATAATCAGAAAAGCCGATGCCGATAATCTACCTTACAAAGATGTAAATGTTGAGAATTTCCAGTCGATTACAGGAAAAGGTGTAAAAGCAGATGTCGATGGAACAACTTATTATGTCGGTAGCCCAAATTTGTTCGAGGAATTATATAGTGTAGAAGAGAATATTAAACAACGAATAACTAATCTGCAAGAACAAGGAAAAACAGTAATGGTCTTAGGAACTTCTAAAGAAATTATGTCTCTTATTGCAGTGGCAGATGAAGTAAGGGAGAGTTCTATAGAGGCAATTCGTAAACTTCATCAAATCGGTATTGAAAAGACTGTCATGCTTACAGGAGATAATGAAGGAACAGCCAAAGCAATCGGTAAAGAAGTTGGTGTTATGGAAATACAGGCTGAACTATTACCAGAAGATAAGTTAGCTTATATTAAACAGCTTCGTGACAAATATGATAAAGTAGCAATGGTCGGAGACGGAGTAAATGATGCCCCTGCCCTTGCATCTGCAACAGTGGGTATAGCAATGGGTGGAGCTGGAACGGATACTGCATTAGAGACAGCGGATATTGCTTTAATGTCTGATGATTTAAGTAAACTTCCATATACAATTAAACTTAGTCGAAAAGCCTTGGCAATCATCAAGCAAAACATTACGTTTTCATTAGGCATTAAGTTACTTGCTTTGGTACTTATTGTTCCTGGCTGGTTGACATTATGGTTAGCCATCTTTGCAGATATGGGTGCAACATTAATTGTTACCTTAAATAGTTTAAGACTATTAAGAGTAAAGGAATAGCGTTTTTGGGATAAAATAGTTGCAGAAAAGTCGCTTATTCCGTATCAGTTAAGGAGTAGTTTATATGAAGGATAATATGGAAAATTGCCCACACTGTAATACTAATCTACAAGGGGAACTAATACCAAAAGAGCAACAGGAATCCTATGGAGCGACTCATTTCACAAGAAAAATTGGCATATACGACCTTTTGAAGGACCAGACGGTTAAATGGAAATGTCCTGATTGCGGAGATGAATGGGATAGATAATAATTGTTGAGTAATACGAGAGAGAAGTCATAAAAAACTAAAGGTAGTGGATTAGTATCCACTACCTTTTTTCGTGCCCATTTCGATATGATTTCATAATCAATTAAACTGCTAAAACAGGTGTTTTATACCATGATTTGTTCTTTTTATTTTCTCTCTAATAATCTAAGTAAAGTATCCGCACATGCAAACGCCTGGAAACGCTGTTCTTCTATAAATTCATCTTTTTCTTTGTTAAAGGCTCTGTTTAATGAAACTGTTGTTTTTTGACCAGAACATATGTACTTGTTATAATTAATGTAATTATCAATTTGGGGGTGCTTAATATGAAAGTTTCTGATATTATTCGTGAAATTCAATTATTATCTGCACACGATAAAGAACGTGTCTTAAATCATCTTAAATACTTGATAACACCTATGTTCGATACAAGACCTGTTTTCCAAGAAATAAATGAATCTAAAACAAAGGAAGGTTTAGTGTGTTCTCATTGTCAAAGCAACAATGTTATTCGTTTTGGCAAATTTGAAGCAACTAATGGATTGCGAAAAATTAAGCGTCAACGGTATCGTTGTAAAGAATGTACAAAGACATTTACCGAAACGAATGCAACACCTATTTACCGTTTAAAGAAGGCGAATCGTTGGTTAGAGTTTATTGAATGTATGCTGTTAGGTTTAAGCCTTCGTGAGTCTGCTAAAAGAATGAAAGATATTTCTCATACAACTCTATTCTTTTGGCGACATAAAATACTGTCTGCTCTTGCTCAAATTGATATTAATGTATTCAATGGGATTGTGGAAATAGATGAAACGTATTTCCTGTTTTCAGAGAAAGGTAGTCGTCACATTCAAGGACGTAAGCCTCGTAAACGTGGAGGAAGTTCTCAATATAGAGGGATTAGTAAAGAACAAGTGTGTGTTTTAGTTGCTCGTGACCGAACGAAAAATACTTTCGTTGGGGTGCTTGGTCGTGGTCGTATTCAAAAATCCCAATTAGGGGGTATAATTTCTCCAAAATTGAACGACACAAATATTCTTTGTACTGATGCGTGGAGAGCATTTAAAACCTACGCAACTGAAATTGGTTTACCTCACTATCGCTTTAAAACAGGTTTGGAAAGAACTAAGGGGATTTACCATATACAAAATGTAAACAATTATCATCAGCGTTTAAAACAATGGATATTACGGTTTAAAGGTGTTGCGACGAAGTATCTGCAACACTATTTGGCGTACTTCAATTTCTTAGACATACTATCATTTTCAACGGATAGTCATAGTATTCGAAAATTTGCTGTGGAAAGTTGTATTCATCCGATTAATAAAACAAATTCAAACATTTCTTTCGGAGCAGTTAGTTAATTTAAAAATTAACAATTCAAATGAAACTAAATTATTAATCATCCGTATAATTAATATAAGAACACATAGGAGGTGGCGAAATGTCTAAACACAATAAATTTATAAAAGAACAAGAGAGATTACAGCAAGAAGAACAAAAAAATCATCCTACTGGAACATTTAATGATTCTTTTAATCAAACTCAAAGTGGTATGCCTAACACCAGTGGAATGACTTGGAAAGAAATAGGCGGTTTGATATTGTTTTTATTAATTATTTTTGTAGGTTACAGTATTTACAAATTCTTTTTCAATTAATTTCATAATTTCTACGAAAGGAGGTTCGTTCAGATTGAATCTCTTTTATTTTTACTATAAAACAACAGTATGCTGTAACAGAGCCTTGTTAAAAGTGTATTTAATAGACCAAATGGAGTTAGTGTCGAACACACGAAAAAAGATATATAAAGTGTTATTTTGCTTATCAAATTTGTACTCATGGTCTGTTTTGATTTGACGACCAAATTTTAATACTTCTTGTTCAACCATTTCCACACATTTTCTTTCCATCTCTACCTCTTCCAAAATATCTATCAATTCCCTTTGGGTTTCCCTGGACAAGTTTTTAACCATTGTTTCCATTCCAACATTAGTCATAAGGAGATTAAGCATTTTTATTCTTTCTGCTTCGTCAAAGAAGATATCGTTCTGGTACATTTCTGTTTTTTCTGGGGTATTTTCTTCGTATTGTTGATAAGTTATTTTTTGTGGTTCTCTGCGAGGAATAAGTTCCATTTTCAACTCTCCTTAACCTTCATTCTTCTGTTTTTCTCTAATTTCTTTTAGTCCATTTATGAAATGTGCTTCATTTTCTTTTTCCAGGACTTTTAGTATTGTGTTATCGTCTAAATTTGTATGAACCGCCAATTTAACCATTAATTTAACCTTAGCATCTGTTTTACCACTAAAGTAGCCATCTTCGTGCCCTGTCTCATAACCAGTAAAGAAAATATCTTTAAATTGATTCTCAATTGTTTCATATATGCTTTGGATAGAGTCACCTTTGTCTTCCCAAAACTTATTGTAGGCACGATTTAATTGCCATGAATTAAGTAATTCATCCATCCTGTCCAAAAAGATTTCCCCCTCTTCTAATGACATCATCGTTCAAAATAAGAAATCCAGTCTCATATCCGTTACATAGTTATTTCCTTATGTCTTTAATGACGATAAAATTAAGTAGTTCTGAAGGTTTAACACACAACAAAGGACTTATTGCTTCAAAAGTAATTGCTATTGTTAATCTTGCAAATTCTTTAACCTTACTTTTAGCTTCAAAGCCATGAATACTTAAGGTAACTTCACCAATTACAATCTGCAAATTACCGTTCATCATAAAGATATTGATTTGATGTCTCCTATCAATATATACTCTGTTTCTGTGCCATTGTAACTTCCCATCATCAGAATAATAAGAACAAAGTTCTCCTATTTTCCTCTGGATTTTCATTGCTTCAATACTTTTCATAAGTGAGTTGAAATTTCTTCCTTCTCCACTCATAGAAATACACAAATATGCTGTGTTTTTATTTTCCTTTTCTATTGCCCATTTTTCTATTTTCAAATTAATCCTCCTGTAAAAAATAATTTACTTATTCCTTCAAGCAAGATAGGATAACAAAAAACACTTTACTCCCCGAAGGAAATAAAGTGTTTTTTGTTAAAATATATATCATTTACGATAATCAGCATTATGCTATTCATATAATCAACCTCTTACTTCAGGAAAAGATATTTTTATAATGCTTATCTATTATAGTCAACTTTTTACAAAATGTCACTCATAGTCTGTAGATATATAGTGTGCATTTTCTTAAATTGATTTTATGGAAGATAAATATATCAAAATCAAATTTGGACTTGCTGTAAAAGAACTAAGACTCTCGAAAAATATTTCTCAAGAAAAATTTGCAGAAATTGTAGGTCTTCATAGAACTTATATTAGTGAGGTGGAACGAGGAACAAGAAATGTTTCTTTGATAAACATCGTCAAAATAGCCGAAGGCTTAGATATTAAGACCTCAGAACTTTTCTGTAAAATAGAAAAGAAAGTATAGAATTTATTCTTTTTTAGACTGCCGAATGTTTTCGGCAGCCTGAGCGTCTTTCAAAGGTTTCTTTCTTGGTGAAGTAAAAAACCACCCAAATTTTAAGTTTGAGCGGTTCTACTTTATGAGTTTAGTATTTTATAATTTAGGACATTTTCACAGCCTCTACAAGCCGATATAACGAGATTTTTAGCTCTCGAATAAAAAAGTATTACAACATATGTTATTCTTCTTCTAAATAGCTTTAAATGGCTTTTGATACTATTTTAAATTAGGAAATATTGTAACCTTGGAGTTATTTGGACTTAGGTCATTATTGCCATTTTTATTCTTGTATTTTAAGTTGTTGTATTTCTCGTGAAGTTCTTTGTTTTCCTTCTTAATACTTTTTAAATTATTTTCTAACAACGTGATTTTTCTTCGCATGAGTTCCAGGCTGACATCTCTCTCTGACATAAGTTTTATTTTATTTTCGAGTTCTGCGATTCTCTCCAAAAGTTTTTCATTTTTTTTAATAGGGTCAGAGTTATTGTATTCACTTATTCTGAATTCAGTATATTGTTTTAAAAGGTTATTATTATAAAAAGTTTGTCGAGCGATATTTGACTTTGTCGCTGTTTTATTAACGGAAGGTCTGGTGTCCTTGATAGCATTTTTTAATTCTTCTTGTACTTTGAATGCTTCACTTAACACACTTTCTATTTTTTTTAGTTGTTCCCAACTTTTCGGTTCAACTAATTCAGTATCGACATTCATTTTTTCTAAGGTAAGAGTGATAGTATCAACTAATTCAACCATGCCTTAACCTCCTTATAGATAGTTTCATAGTTATCAATAAAAAAGGATACTTGTGGGAACTTTTCTTTGATGGGCAATTCACCTTTTAATTTGGTCTCTTTAGCCAACTCTTCAAGTTCTGGAATAAGAAACTTCTCTACAATATATTTCAACTTATTGGTTTCTTTCTCAACTGCCTTTTTGAATCCTTTGTCTTGATTGTATTTAATGGTTTTTAATAAAGTAGTATATTTTTCATAATTTATATCTATCATAAAAAAAGAGTGAAATAGATTAGTACACATACCGTATGCACAATACAAGTTATCCGTTCCATCGCTTTTACTACACTCTCTAATAGGACCACTCTTTATACAGATACCCCCATTCTTCGCTCTAATGGGCATCTTCTTTGTTAATCCACTAATGATTTCATCTAAATCTGTAGCTACATTTAAATTAGACTTTTCAATATATTCATTTATACGTAGCATTAAAGTATCTCTACCTTCGCCCATAACCTGTGATTCGCCTGTAACAAGCATTTTCATTACAGATTCAGCTAATTCCTTCTCTTTGGCTAAGTCCTGTTCCTGTCTATAATAACCATAGGTGATTTCCTTTGTTAAATGATTCATGTGTCTTTGAACGTAAAATATTGAAACACCCTGATTAATAAACTCATTACACAATTTCACCCTGAATTGATGTGGGCGAGGGGTGCTTATTGTATCTGTCGGTTTGTAGTTTTTAAGATATTCTTTACTTACTGCATTACGCTTCATCAAAACTCCAATATTTTGATGACTTAGTTTTGGGTACTTATCTTTTACGTTAATACAACCGATTTCCGCACCATATTTTAAGGAGATATTTACTAACATTCTGGATAAAGCATTTTCAGTTACAGGAAGTGTTCTTGCCTTTAGAGGTACAAATAGCAGACCACTTTTTATTTCTTTTCTTCTGTCCTCATAAATTTTTTCTAAAGTGTAATAAGCCCGACAAGCTAAATCTGTCATGATTGTATTTACTTCCTTAAAATTACCGTTTCCTTTTACACCTTTTGTTGTTTTATATCGCATGTAATAGGCTGTTTTCGTTCCATTTAGGATTTTTACGCTTTCTAAACTATTTAATGGAATATCACAAATCTCTCCATTTCTTAGTCCAGTTTGAGATAATATGATGACCATTGCAGAAATCCCTCTATCGTCAATTGGGGCATTTTCGTTATCCATGATATTACTGAGACAAGATATTAAATTGTTAAAATAGTCATCTGGAATGGTATCCCATTTGTTAGATTCCCTTTGTGCTTTAAGTTCTTGACTGTCTCTTTTGGTAAGACTAAGATATTTGTTTATTTCAATCCAATCAATTTTATGGTAGTTATTTGAATAGAATTGAAAAAAATCATTAATGCAATTTTTATAACTCCGAATAGTATTAGGTGCGAGGTGACTTTTAGAATCAAAGTATTTTTTAACCGATTGAAGGCTTACATATTCAAGAGAATAAATATCATTTGTTGAGAGATACTTTACAAAATCTTTTATATTCCCAAGAGTTTTGTAGATAGTTTGAATCTTATCCTTATCTTCCCACACTTTAGTCAGAGCAAAGAACTTTACTTGTTCTTTAAAAGCATCATCTACCTTTGTAAAATCATATGTAGATTTTCTCTTTGGAACACGTTTAAGTGTGACTGAATTGAAATCCCATACATCATCTGAAAAGTAAATTTCTCCCGAAACAATTGGTAGTTTATCAATTCTTTTTATATGATTGAAAATTCTATTCGTTGTTACACCTTTTAACACCGAATCATCATATTCATCTGAAAATAGCCACTGGATATTGTTAATCTCTTTTAAAGTACCATTCATCCTGTAGTCTCCCTTAACTCCAATAACTTCCTTAAATAAGCAAGATAAAGTCGTTTTATGGTGACTAAACGTTCTTTATCTGTAGGTAGTTTAGCTGATTTAATTTCACTATCGATACTTCTAATCTTTTCTTCATAAAAAGGTATCCTATCAACAGTAGCTATGAAACCTGAACACATTAAACAATCTAAATTATCATCTCTTCTGATACAAGATTCGTAAGGACAGTATCCACATTGGTCATTTACAAGGTCTTCGTGCTTATGGTCTGTTTCAGTTACTATATTTCCCTTTATAGTTGGATTCCCTATAACAACCATATGTGTTGCTTCAAGATAATCATTAATCTTTTCAGCAACATAGTGATTAGTGGTTGTGCTAATATTTTTATGGTTAGTCAAAGCCTTTAGTTCCAAATCTGATAAGTTATTCTTGATGGCATATTCTAATGATTTAGTCATATAAGTATCTCTTAAATTTTGTGCTGTAAAAGGTTCAATGCCTAATTCTAAACAGATTCGTTTTAGGTAATCAGAGAAAGTTCGGACATTTATTACCTTAAAATACAAATTTGAATATTCGTGAATAAAAATGTGTTCCTTAATGGAAATATCTTGACATTTATCTCTTACTTCTTGAGTGAATTTTATAGCAGTTTCTATATATCTCCGAGTATAAGGGGTAATAGGTATTTTTACTTTTTTTCCTTTTGAAACTTTCGTATTCGATTCCAAGTAATAATCCTTTTTAACACCCTTTATTAAACAATTCACTTTTAGATTTATAATCTGAGAAATCCTAAATTCTGTGGCAATAGCAATATGGAAAACGATATAGTAAAGGGTATTTAAATAATTGTCATGTGCATTCTCTTTTAACTTTGCTTCGATTTTCATTAGATTTTCATTTGAAATATCTCTTGCGGAATTTCTCATTTCCCTTGGTTTAGAGACCAAATATTTAAATCCACTTGGCTCTACATAATAAAGATTGTTTTCATTAAGGTAATCAAGGAATTTTTTTACATTTGAAATGTATTGAACATTTTTATTATTGTTTTTTACAAATTGTACGTAGGAGAATATTTCTTCTACACTAATAGAATCTTGTTCATCAAATGATTGTGTCATTCTTTTAATGCTGAACTTATTCCTCAAATCATATATGAAGTTTATGAATTTAATAATTACATACGCTTGGTCAATTCTTGCGGTTAAACTAACTTTAGAATTCCAAAACCAATGTTTTACACAATCTTTTAAAATTTCATCTTCACATAAGGAGAAGTTGATGGGTTTATATGAAAAGCTGTTTATTTTAGTTGTTTTATTTTCAGCACCGTTTGGCATTATTAACCATTTATCAAATGCTGGAACTGGGTCAAATGGATTTAAAGGGATAGGGAGAAATCCCTCTTCGTAATTCCTGTTAAAACTTACTGTTTGAAGCATATTACCATCTATACCGTCTCTCCAATGCAATATGTCTTTCCCTTCAGGAGAACTTAGTAGTTTAAGATAAAACTTTTTTAGTAAAGTTAGCAGAGGAACTCTTTCTTTGAAATTCTTATAAAAATAGTATTGTGTTTTAAAAGTTCTTGCATTGAAATCAGTTATCTTAGTTATTAAGGTATCAGCAAGACTTGCTTGAAAATTTCTATAAAACTCATGACTATGAGCTGTAGTATTATGAACAACAAAATCTCTGAGTAAGAATGATAGAAAGAGATTCGTACAATCATTTACATAACAAGAGGTACGTGTATTCTTCTTAAAAACAATTAAATTATGCGGTAATAGGGATTTAGAGAAAATCAAGAATAGTGCCTCGACCAAATTTTTGGTGTGTACAGTTTTGAATGTTTCTACTATTTCTATATAATCGCCACTGTAGCAATCATTTTTTATTAATTCCGATATTAACCTACATGTACAATCTTGCATCTCTTTCTCTATACTTTTATTAAATAGTTCCTGAAAAAACTCCCAAGTGATAGATGAACAATCAATATCTTGTGGAATAAGGTCTATAACTTTATTCACAATTTGAACGTCAAAACTGGAATATTTTATATTTCCTTTAGCTCTTGTTTTATTGAAAAATAAATCTATTACTTTCTGTATCTTTTTATCTTTAAAAGCAAATACGCTTGGGGGACTCGTAGTCATTTCTTATTCACCTTCAAATGGTTAGTTCTGGTATTACTTCATAAATGGACTCAACTAAACTTGTTCTCTTTTTTATAACTTCTTCATCGGTTGGGCGATAATAATGTTTAACAGAATTAATGTTATTATGTCTTAGAAGATTTTTTAAGGTAAGTGCATCAACATTTTTGTATTGGACCATGAACATGGCATACCCATGTCTAAATCGATGACTTAAATTATTTTCTCGTTGTTCTTTGTCGACATTTAATCCAGCTTTTTTGAAAATCTTTCTTAATGTTTTACCCCATAAATTCTGGCTTAAAGGTTTTCCTATACTGTTTATAAATATGTAGAAATTATCTGTATTTTCGTCTTCAACCGAGTCAGCATATGTGTATTCCAGATAATTTTTTTGAAATTTAACACTGTCATTTAAATGATATTCGTTTACGTAATCATTAATTTTATCCAATAAAACATCACTTAAATTAACAACTTGATATCCTATGTCCTTTGTTTTATATTTCTTCATTTGATATTCTTTTTTATTTTTAGGAATCATACGCCCTTTGGCTAATTGGTCAGATGAATCCGAACAACGGTTACGTAAATATAAAAAATTACCTCTATCATTTACAACAATGTCTTCATTTGTAATTCCCAGAACTTCACCAAGACGTAACCCATTTTCAAACATTAAACGTACAATACATTCCTCTTTGAGCGTATATTCGTTTCTAATTACCTCCAGAATTTTCTTAAATTCATCAACACGTATGTACATTGGAGTGCTAATTTCAGGTTTGTAATCTTCAAGACTTACATCATACTTATATATCTTCATTGGAGAATCTGTTTCGTCATTATATATAAGTTTATAATTTGTACTTTTCTTAAGGATAGGAGAATTATCATAACCTAAATACAAAAAGAAGTTCCTATATATAGCATTATAAGTATTAATAGTTGAAGGACTTCGTAAGGTACAAAGTTCTAACTGATATAATGTTCCCTTTCTTGAGATTCCTTCAAGAAAAGAAAATAGATTCAGGATATCATTTTTTGAAAGTGAATCTAATTTCAAATCGTACAGTTCTAAAAAAGAATATAAGAATTTCAAGGCATTTAATGCGGTATATCGATGGTTCGGAGAAGCACCTTCAAGTTCAAAATTTAAGTAATCAAAAACTTCAGGTATTGGATTCATTTTTATGTCGTATAGGAAGACATATTCTGTACCTTCATAATGAATTTTTGCATTTTGAAAATGTACTTTATCTTTTAAAATTACCTCTCCACCTTCTGTAATAAATCTTTTTTCATAATAGATACCATCCAGAGAATTAAATTCAGTTATCATATACATAAATTTTCACCTTAAAGAATATTTTGTAAATAATATTAGCATCCTCGATATAATTTGACAATTTATCTTTTACCCATAAAATTTTTCTGTAGGAATTAGTCGTATTTTTACGGTAAATAGTATATAACGTATTTCATTTGGTTGTCTAAATCGTTATAATGTAAAATGATTTAGTAAAGTGTAGTATTTTAAGGCTTTTGTTACGTTTGTACAAAAAACATTTTACTGATAAGGCTATATTGGGGAAGATATTACGAACAATTTGAAAACAGTGCGGTCAATTCCATTACGTCTAAAAAAACCGTATTCAATGGAAGTACGGGGAGAGGCATTTATGCCGAAAAGTTCCTTTGAATCATTGAATAAAATACGAAAGGAAAAAGGAGAAGAACCGTTTGCTAATCCGAGAAACGCTGCGGCAGGTTCCCTGCGGCAGTTAGATCCTCGAATTGCTGCTTCTAGAAATTTAGATACTTATTTATATGGGATTGGAGAGATCGGCGAAACGGGGGTTCTCTCGCATAGTGAAGGATTAGATTTGTTGGATGATTTAGGGCTAAAAACGAATAAAGAACGTCGAACATTTGTGAATATCGACGGAGTGATTGACTTTGTAAACAGTTGGGTGGACAAGCGTCCAAATCTTCCGTATGAAATTGATGGAATCGTGATAAAAGTCGACTCGCTCGCACAACAACTTAAGCTCGGAAATACAGCCAAAAGTCCAAGATGGGCAACTGCTTATAAGTTTCCGGCTGAAGAAGTTGTGACAAGATTGCTGAAAATTGAGCTGAGCGTTGGGCGGACAGGGGTAATTACTCCAACGGCTATATTAGATCCGGTAAGAGTAGCAGGGACGACTGTACAACGAGCTTCCCTGCATAATGAAGATTTAATTCGAGAGAAGGACATTAAGTTAGGGGATTACGTTATCATTAAAAAGGCGGGAGATATTATTCCCGAAGTGGTGAATGTCATTGAAGAGCGACGTACAGGAGAAGAGCAAGAATTCGAGATGCCGACCCATTGTCCAGCATGTGAAAGTGAACTTATTCGATTAGAAGGGGAAGTAGCCCTTCGCTGTATGAATCCGAAATGTCCAGCACAAATTCGAGAAGGATTGATTCATTTCGTTTCCCGTGATGCAATGAATATTGATGGGTTAGGAGAAAAAGTCATTAGTCAATTATTTGAAAAGGGACTTATCCGGGATGTTGCCGATCTATATAAGTTAACGAAAGAACAACTGATTCAACTAGAGCGTATGGGGGATAAATCGGCGACAAATTTAGTGAACGCTATCGAGGCATCCAAGTCAAATTCGTTAGAAAAGCTCTTATTTGGTCTGGGAATTCGTCATGTAGGAGCAAAAGCGGGAAAAACTTTAGCACAACATTTTGAAACGATTGAAAACTTACAAGAGGCTACAATGGAACAATTAACATCTATTAATGAAATTGGAGAAAAAATGGCGGATGCGATTGTTTCCTATTTTCATCAACCAGAAGTTAATCAGTTAATCGAAGAGCTGAAAACAGTTCATGTTAATATGGTTTACAAAGGTCCAAAACGAGAGAGAATCGAAGAAGAAAACTCTTTCTTTGCAGGGAAAACAGTCGTTCTTACAGGAAAATTGCAACAATTATCAAGAAATGAAGCAAAGGATAAGATTGAAATGCTTGGGGGAAAAGTGGCTGGAAGTGTAAGTAAAAAAACAGATGTCGTGATTGCAGGGGAAGAAGCCGGTTCCAAATTTCGAAAGGCAGAAGAGCTCGGGATTGAAATTTGGAATGAGAAGCGGCTTTTAGAAGAGTTGGAAAAAGAATGATCATTCGACGGCTATATAGACCAATTTAATTTCATGGTTGGGGAAATAGTTTCGTCTCATTTTGTTAAGTAAGAGGTGCCGTTATGAAGAAATGGTTATCGGTTGCAATAGCAGTAATGGTTCTATTAAGCGGTTGTGCTCCGAGTTTTAAAAAACAAGAAGAAATCATTAGTGGGGATGAAAAGAAGCAAAAGGCGATTATTCCTCATTACCAAATTTCTAAAAATTATTACAAGAATATTTTGCCTTTCCGCCCTGGAAAAGCGAGGGGAATGGTTGTCTCCAATATTAATACAAGATATGATATTGTGGAGTTTGAAACAGGATTAATGAGAATTGCCCAGGAGAATTTTTCACCAGAAAAATATCTATTTCAGGAAGGGCAATATTTAGATGAAAAAACGATCTCATCTTGGCTCAAGCGAAAATATACAGATAGCCAACTGAAGGAAAAGAAATTAAAGCCTTCTGAAAACTTGGGGTTAAATCCTATAGATGATGAAAAAGGCTCAATCGAAGATCGGAATAAGAATAATCCAATTTATCTTGCACATATTATGGAACATAATTATTTAATGAAATCCGATGATCAGAAAATTTTATTAAAGGGAGCGGTCATTGGGTTAGCTTTAAACTCTATCCATTATTATCAGAAGGAAAAATATGGTGCTACATTTGATGTTGAGCTATCCCAGAAAAAAGTGGAAGAGGAAGGAAAGAAAATAGCTCAAGAAGTGGCAAATCGTCTTAGAGAAAGAAAGGAATTTAAAAGTATTCCTATTACGATTGCCCTTTTCCAACAGGAAGGAAGTAATTCTGTAGTACCGGGTCATTTTTTTGCTTATACTCACTTGGATAGTGGGCAAGTGAATATTAACGGTTGGGAGAAGATGGACGAAAGATATTACCTTTTCCCATCACCAGAAGCAGAGAAAGATCACCGTGATGACATTACTTATTTCTTCAATTTCAAACAAGATGTGGAGAAATACTTCCAGAACTATAATGGGGTTATTGGTCGTGCCTTTTATAAAGGAGATCAATTATCAGATTTGAAAATTGAGATTCCCATTCAATTTTATGGAAAAGCGGAATCCATTGGTTTTACACAGTTTGTTACGGGCCTTATTTTAGAGCATTTCCCAGCATATATCCCAATAGAAGTCAGTATCACATCTGTAAATGGCCCGGAAGCTTTAATTGTGAAAAAACAGAATGAGAAAGAACCTTTCGTGCATATTTATCATTAGAATTTACGAAACAATATCCTTTTTAACTCTTGGCCTCTGGTCCAAATTTTATTATTTTGGGTCAGAGGCTAATTGGCCGTAAAACCTCCACCTGATATGATTTGGAAACAAAGAAGATAGGTGGGGGTTTTCTTCATCCCTAACTGAATGAAGCTTCACTTTATTCGTCTGGAATACTTGTAATATTCAAAAAAATAAATAATTTTTTTGTGCTTTTGTGATAAAATAATTGGAAATAAACGATTTTTAACACTCTCTAGCTATATATGTGAAAAAATATACAACATCATTCAGAAAAACCTCATTCTATATTTATTTTCAGAAATAATTGATTTAAGGGCATAATGAAAGAAATAGAAAACCATCCTACATCAATGATTGATCCTAGTCAAACAAAAGTTACTAGATTAACGCCTTAGAGAAATTACCTTCACCCTATGTGGTCTATTTTAATTCACCAAGTGAAAAACTCATAGAAAGTTAAATAAATTAAAAATTATTAGAAAATTAAGGTTCCATTTTTCTGAATCCTGTTATATAATACAATCAAAGGTGATTGACTGTGATATAACAAAGGGGGTGAAATTTACGATGACTACTCAAACAGCAGGCATACAAATTGTTGGCCCCATGCATCCTAGGTATGAAGAAATATTAACACCTCAGACATTACAATTCATTGAACAGCTGGAGAGACGTTTTGGTGATAGGAGAAGGAACCTGTTACAGAAAAGACGGGAAAGACAGCGAGATCTTGATAACGGACTAATGCCTACTTTCCTAGAAGAAACCAAACATATTCGAGACTGTGACTGGAAGATTGCACCAATGCCAGCAGATTTACAAGATCGTTGTGTTGAAATTATTGGTCCCGTTGAGAGAAAAATAGTGATCAATGCATTGAACTCAGGGGCGAAGTGTTTCGTGGCATGTTTTGAAGATACAACTTCTCCTACTTGGGAAAATATCATAGAGGGTCAATTTAACTTACGAGATGCTGTAAATCGTACAATTTCATTTAAAGACCCAAATAGAAAAGTACACCAACTTCATGATCAAATTCCTACATTAATGGTACGTCCACGCGGTTGGCATTTAGAAGAAAAGAATATATTACTAGATGGTGAGCCGGTTTCGGCAAGCTTATTAGACTTTGGTTTATTCTTCTTCCATAATGCTAGGCGTACAGTGGAAAATGGAAGCGGTCCTTATTTCTATTTACCTAAGCTTGAGACCTATTTAGAAGCTAGGCTATGGAATGACGTTTTCGTTTTCGCCCAAAAGTATGTTGGCATTCCAAGGGGAACCGTCAAAGCAACTGTGTTAATAGAATCTATTGTTGCGGCTTTTGAAATGGACGAAATCCTTTATGAATTGAAGGAACATTCTGCGGGATTAAACTGCGGACGTTGGGACTATCTATTTAGTTATATCAAAAAATTCAGAAATCACCAGGATATGATTTTGCCGGATCGATCAAATCTAACAATGACTTCTTCTTTCATGAGAGCGTATTCATTGTTAACGATTCAAACATGTCATCGTCGCAAGGCACCAGCGATCGGCGGTATGGCCGCACAAATTCCGGTTAAAGACAATGTAGTAAAGAATCAGCAAGCGTTTGAACAAATAAGAGCTGATAAAGAAAGGGAAGCTAGGGATGGTTATGATGGGACATGGGTTGTACACCCCAGTTTAGTTCCAGTTGCGATGGAAGTGTTCAATCGTGAAATGCCAGAAGCAAACCAAATTGAAACAAAGAAACTAGAAAATGTTCATGTTTCTGAAACAGATTTGCTGGCTCTCCCTGAAGGAAAGATTACTGAAAATGGAGTCCGCCTCAACATTTATGTTGGGATTCAATATATAGCATCATGGTTATGCGGACATGGGGCTGTACCTCTTTATGGCTTAATGGAAGATACAGCAACTGCAGAAATTTCCCGCGCACAACTATGGCAATGGATTAGACATCAGAAGGGGGTTTTACATGACGGAAGAAAAGTGACCAGACAGATGTATAACCAAATCAAGCAGGAAGAATTGCAAAGAATCAAACAGGACATTGGGGAAGAAGCATTTGCTTCCGGGAGATTTCATGAAGCCACACAACTCTTTGATCAATTAATTTTAAATGATGCTTTTGAAGAATTTTTAACTATACCAGGTTACAAAATTCTATAAATATACTTATTAGGGGAGGATTTACAATGACAAACGAACGCGTTAAAAAACTTCAAGAATCATGGGAAATGGATGAAAGATGGAAAGGGATTACTCGTCCTTATTCGGCTGAAGAGGTTATTAAACTTCGCGGTTCAATCGACATCGAATACACATTAGCTCAACGTGGTGCTGAAAAACTATGGAAACTTGTAAACGAAGAAGACTTTGTTAACGCTCTTGGTGCACTTACAGGTAATCAAGCTGTACAACAAGTAAAAGCTGGTCTAAAAGCAATTTACTTGAGTGGTTGGCAAGTAGCTGCTGATGCAAACCTTGCTGGTCAAATGTACCCTGACCAAAGTTTATACCCAGCAAACAGTGTTCCACATGTTGTAAAACGTATTAACCAAGCGTTACAACGTGCAGACCAAATCTCTCATATGGAGGGCGACAATTCTGTTGATTATTTTGCTCCAATCGTAGCAGATGCTGAAGCTGGATTTGGTGGACAATTAAACGTATTTGAATTAATGAAAGGTATGATTGAATCCGGAGCTTCTGGTGTTCACTTTGAAGACCAACTTTCTTCAGAGAAAAAATGTGGTCACTTAGGTGGTAAAGTGCTTCTTCCTACTCAAACAGCGGTTCGTAACCTAATCGCAGCACGTCTTGCAGCAGACGTAATGGGCACTCCGACAGTATTAATCGCTCGTACAGATGCGAATGCTGCTGATTTAATCACAAGTGATGTGGATCCAATTGATGCTCCATTTATTACTGGTGAACGTACATCTGAAGGTTTCTTCCGTACAAAGGCTGGTATTGATCAAGCGATCGCTCGTGGTCTTTCATACGCTCCATATGCAGATCTAATCTGGTGCGAAACTTCAGAACCAAACTTAGAAGAAGCTCGTCGTTTTGCTGAGGCAATTCATGAGAAATTCCCTGGCAAACTTCTTGCTTATAACTGCTCTCCATCATTCAACTGGAAAGCGAAATTGGATGATGAAACAATTGAAAAGTTCCAAGTTGAACTTGGTAAAATGGGATACAAATTCCAATTTGTTACATTGGCTGGGTTCCATGCTCTTAACTACAGCATGTTCACCCTTGCTAATGGATATAAAGATCGTGGAATGGGTGCTTACTCTGAACTTCAACAAGCAGAATTTGATGCTGAAAAGGATGGCTACACAGCAACTCGTCACCAACGTGAAGTTGGAACAGGATACTTCGATGCAGTATCGATGGTTGTTTCTGGTGGAGAATCATCTACAACAGCTCTTAAAGGTTCTACTGAAGAAGAGCAATTCCAAACAAATAAATAATAGAAGAAATAGGGTCCAAGTTCGATTTGGACCCTATTTTTAGGTGCGCCCTGCATGGGCGGATACTTGGTGGTGAAAGTCCACTACAGGCTTGGCAGTAGGAACTGTTAGCGAAAGACAAGGTGGCTATCGTGAGGT
>NZ_JAUSUC010000021.1 GCF_030813365.1 Oikeobacillus pervagus | reverse complement strand
CTTCCTTCAGCCACTACCTCACGATAGCCACCTTGTCTTTCGCTAACAGTTCCTACTGCCAAGCCTGTAGTGGACTTTCACCACCAAGTATCCGCTCATGCAGGGCGCACTTAAAAAAGCTATCCCTTAAGTATGGGGTGCTTAAGGGATAGCTTACATCTCATAAAGTAATAATAATCGGCTGATCTTTTGTAATAACAATTGTATGCTCAATTTGAGCCACTAAACTTCCATCAGGGGTTTTATATGTCCAACCATCTCCAGCTTCCTCAATCATATCGGCACCTGAGGAGATAAATGGTTCAAAAGCAATAACTAAACCTTCTTTTAATAATTCATTATCCCATGGATCATAGTAGTTTAAAATATGATCTGGTTTTTCATGTAACGCCCGACCAACTCCATGTCCCGTCAAATTTAAAATAACATTAAATCCGTTTCGTTTCGCTTCATTCATGACGGCTTTTCCAATTTGATTTTGTTTTGAACCTGCTTTTGCTTTTTTTAGTCCATGTTGAAATGCCGATGCGGCTGTTTCACATAATTTTGTTAACATGGGATCACCGTTTCCAATGACGAAGGAGATTCCTGTGTCCGCAAAAAAACCATCAACAGATCCAGAAACATCAATATTGATCAGATCACCTTCCCGGAGAACGCGGTCCCCTGGAATCCCGTGGGCTACTTCTTCATTGACACTAATGCAAGTAAATCCTGGAAAGTCGTATTCAGCTTTCGGCCCTGAAATCGCCCCATATTTTTCAAATAGCTTTCCAGCTAGATCATCTAATTGCTTTGTTGTTACACCAGGTTTTGTATTCGCGCGCATTTCTTCACGAATAAGAGCCATCACTTTTCCGGCTTTTTTTAAACTCTCTAATTCTTTTTCTGTTTTTACGATCATTTACAACTCTTCCTTTTTTAAAAAGTTTTGTCCTATGTTTACTATACAGAAATAGATCACATTTTAAAAGGTGGTGATTTTAAAATTAAATAATATTGGAATTTGGAAAAAATGTTGTTTTCGGAAAAGTTTGAGAGTTCCAGATTAGACGCATCAGCTTTAGTACAAATTTTTGTAAATCAGGAATGGCAAATATTATCGTGAAATATGCTAAAATGAGACTATCTTATTTTGGAAAGGAAATGATGATTGTGGCTGCCACCCATACTTTTTCAAAAGGAGAGGAAATTGCCAACTCGATTACACATGGCATCGGTGCCCTCCTAAGCATTGCGGCTTTAGTATTGTTAATTGTCTTTTCGTCCATCTACGGAAATGCATGGCATATAGTAAGTTTCACTTTATTCGGTTCAACCATGGTGTTACTTTATTTATCATCCACATTAGTCCATAGTTTGCCACGAGGAAAAGCGAAGAATGTCTTTGAAATATTTGATCATTCTTCCATATATTTCTTCATTGCAGGAACCTATACACCTTTTTTGTTTATCGCGGTAAAAGGCTCATTAGGCTGGACTTTATTTGGAATTGTTTGGGGACTGGCCATTGCCGGTACTATTTTCAAGTGCTTTTTTGTAAAAAAATATTTATTTACTTCTACAATCCTTTATGTCGTGATGGGATGGCTGATTGTTTTTGCTTGGGGTCCATTAGTTGAAAATGTGAGCCATAACGGAATTGTTTTATTAGTAACAGGTGGTGTCCTGTACACAGTCGGAGCCGTTTTTTATGTATGGAGGGGGTTTAAATATCACCATGCAATCTGGCATTTATTCGTTCTTGGAGGCACCATCACCCATTTCTTCGCTGTTCTCTTTTATCTTCTTCCGTAAATCAAGATGAAGGGGTATGTAGTATTCACTATGGACAAGGAAATGCGCATTTCCCAAGCGGATTTGCGTATTTCCCATGTCGATTTGATTATTTCCTTTCTTTAATGTATATTTCTCACAACTATTTTCACTTCTATCTTCAGTCACAAGATCAGATAGGGAGAAAATGTCTATGTCTCCTCTTCGTGATCTGCATATGGATCATGCTCATATGCTGGCAAATCTCCAAAAGTGGTCATAATCCCTTCTTCATCTAATGCTTGTTCGTATTTTTCATGTAAGTTGTTAGGGTAAACTGTAATATTCTTCCCATCCATATCATTACCGATGAAGTTTTCAAAATCCTCGACATATCCTAGATTTTCTTCCGCTTCAATATTCATATCATTATAATGGTCTGGCGGATCAACAAGATCTGAAGGGGATTCAGATGTACCCCACTCTGCCACTCGCTGCCATGAATCTTCTGCGTCAAACGCGACTGATTCATCTCTCTCATCCAAATCAAATTGACCGAATGGTGGTTTTAATACTTGTTCCTCAATAGGTCGATTATGGGATGTAATTTGATCTGGGCTATGTTTCATACAGTATGTCGTCGTTTCTAATGCTTCAAGGCGTTCCAGTGGAATTTCCTTCCCACATACTTGACATTTTCCATATGTCCCATTTTCAATTGCTTCAAGAGCTTTGTTAATATTTAATAGTTGTAATTTTTTATGTTCATTCAATGCGACATCTTTTTCCCGCTCATATAGGGCGGTTCCTTCATCCGCTGGGTGATTATCATACGTTGATAATTCCCCCATGGACTCACGATAATGAGCACGGTCTAAATCGAAATGATCCTGAAGTTGGGTTTCAACCTCTTCTTTCGCTTTCATTAATTTTGTATGAAAGGAAGCTAATTGTTCAGTCGATAGCATAGGATGCCAATCTCCCTTCAAAAAAACTTGAACGTATCCATATTATTAGCACCCAGCTTAAAAGCATGAATGTTAAAAGGTTCATATGTTTCCTTTTTCTTCTTTAGAGAAGTTTAGCAACAAAAAATCGCCAGGTAGAAGAGCCCCTGCCGATTTTTGTTTTAATTTTTTATCCTAGGTAATTCTCGAACTTCTTTTTTCAAATGGTTTCCACAAATTGGACAGAATAAATCATGGGAAGCAAAATCTTCTCTCATCCAACAATTACATTCACTCGATGTACATGAGAAAACGGTTGTATCTTCAATAATAGGTTCATCTTCTATATTTTTTTTTGAAAAATACATACGACATGGCTCCCTTCAACATACTAACGGAAAATCGAATAATCTTCCGTGGGGGTTGTGATGAGTACATGCTTAAACTTTCATTTAGTTTATTCTTCCTAAATACTACTACATAATCTTACCTTTATTTTGCCACTAGGAATGAATTTTATACCATTCGTTTATTTGGCCTCTGCTCGAATCGCTTTAAAGGCAATAAAAGCGGCTATGAAACAAAGAAATCCAAGCATTAAAAACATGAAAAGTTCCGCCTTTTTCATCATCACAGAAACAATGGGCGGGCCTAAAGCAACACCAAGAAAGCGCATCGAACTATAAATAGATGTGATCGTACCCCGCTGCTTTTTTTCAATGCTTGAAGTAATCATTGCGTCCATACAAGGCAAGCTAGCCCCAATCCCAACTCCACAAATTAAAAAAGCGATCGTCAGGAAGATTAATTGGTCGCTCAATGAGACGATGGTGACTGAAATACCTGCTATTATAAAACTGATTACAGTGACCCATTTCATCATATTTTTCTGACCATTGATCTTTTTTCCAGTAATATAAGAAGCAATACATAATGCGCCTAAAGGAATAGCAAGCTGAAAGCCCTTTTTTATCCCATTCATATCATATTTAGTTTCTAAAATACTTGATAAGTAAAATAACACACCAAATAAGACGAACATTGCGACGATACCAATAAAAAATACGGCGTATAACCAGCGTCCATGCTCTTTAAAGATTGCCTTCGTTTTTTGCAAGAAAGCTGAAATTGTCTGGGGCTCTGTTTCATTCCCTTTTGGTTTTTTTACAAAAACAAGTAAAAGTACTGCTGAAATAATACATAATATTGGGAATGAAAGAAAAGGTAAAAACCAAATAAATCCTGCGAGAAACGCGCCAAGAATCGGACTTAAAACTTTCCCAAGTGTATTGGATGTTTCGATAATTCCAAGGGATGAACTGACTTCTTTCTCATCCTTAAATAAATCCCCAACTAATGGGAGTACGATGGGAAATGCACCTGCTGCCCCTATCCCCTGAAGCATCCGCCCGAGCAAGATGACATAATAAGGATCCTCCACCTTCCAGGAAGCCCACCCTGCAATAAGTCCACCTGCACCGGAAATGAATAAACTTGGGATAATAATGATTTTTCGGCCATAGCGATCGGATAAATAACCAGCTATGGGAATAAGAAGAATAGCGACGATTGAATATACGGTAATAACTAAACTAGATTGAAACCCTGAAATATTCAGTTCTCTCTCCAAGATGGGCAATACGGGAATAAGCATGGAGTTTCCTAATGTCATAATGAGTGGGATAGAGGCGATTGCGAATATACTCCATCGACTTTTACGATTACTAGCATGAGATGAAGATGTTTTACCCAGTTCTCTTTGAATGGTTGGATTTTCAATATGTTCCATTTAGCTTCTCCTTATTAAATATTTCTCATTTTCGAGTCAAATAAACTTATTCTTTATTATGAGCTTAAACCTATAGAATAGTGCGGGAAATAAATCCCACATCCATCTAGAAAATACGTTCAAACAGATCAATTCCTCATCTACCTTTATCTCTTCATTAATGATATAATTTCTAGGAATTATGAATTATTGGAGGAATGGAAACCATTGATTACAGTTCAAGATGTTAGTTTACGATTTGGTGATAAGAAATTATTTGAAGATATTAATATTAAATTTACTCCTGGAAACTGTTACGGATTGATTGGCGCAAATGGAGCAGGGAAATCCACTTTTCTAAAGATTTTATCAGGGGAATTAGAATCTCAAACGGGTCATGTTCATATGGCTCCTGGTGAACGTTTAGCTGTTTTAAAACAAGATCATTTCCAATATGAAGAAATTGAGGCACTTCAAGTCGTCATCATGGGACACACTCGATTATATGAAGTGATGCAAGAAAAGGATGCCATCTATATGAAACCAGACTTTTCCGATGAAGATGGCATGAGAGCGGCAGAACTTGAAGGAGAATTTGCTGAATTAAATGGTTGGGAAGCGGAATCTGAAGCGGCGATCCTTTTAAAAGGTCTTGGAATTGACGAAGATCTTCATACGAAAAAAATGGCGGAGTTAACAGGGGCAGAAAAAGTAAAAGTGTTACTCGCTCAGGCTTTGTTTGGGAAACCAGGTGTCCTCCTTCTTGATGAGCCTACTAACCATTTGGACATTCAAGCAATTCGTTGGTTAGAGGAATTTTTAATCAACTTTGAGAATACTGTGATCGTTGTTTCCCATGACCGACATTTTTTAAATAAAGTATGTACACATATTGCAGACTTAGATTTTGGAAAAATTCAACTATATGTTGGGAACTATGATTTCTGGTATGAATCTAGCCAACTAGCATTAAAAATGGCCCAAGAAGCTAACAAAAAGAAAGAAGAAAAAGTGAAAGAATTACAAAACTTTATTGCTCGTTTTAGTGCGAATGCTTCCAAGTCAAAACAAGCGACCTCCCGGAAAAAACTATTAGAAAAAATCACATTAGATGATATAAAACCATCATCCCGTAAATATCCCTATGTTCATTTCAAACCAGAACGAGAAATTGGGAATGATTTATTAAGAGTAGAAAGTTTAACCAAAACGATTGATGGTGTTAAAGTCCTTGATAATATTAGCTTTATTATGAATAAAGATGATAAGATTGCGCTTGTTGGTTCCAATGAGATTGCCAAAACGACATTGTTCAAAATTTTAGCTGGTGAAATGGAACCAGATGGTGGTTCATACAAATGGGGAATTACCACAACACAATCCTATTTTCCAAAAGATAACACAAAATACTTCGATGGTTCAGATTTATCGCTGGTAGATTGGTTGCGCCAATATTCTCCAAATGATCAGAGTGAAAGTTTTCTCAGAGGATTTTTAGGAAGAATGCTTTTCTCAGGGGAAGAGGCATTAAAGAAAGCATCCGTTTTATCTGGTGGAGAAAAAGTTCGTTGCATGCTTTCCAAAATGATGTTAAGCGGAGCGAATGTGTTGATGTTAGATGAACCAACGAACCATTTAGATTTAGAGTCGATTACCGCATTAAATAATGGCTTAACCAATTTTAAAGGTTCGATGATCTTTTCATCACATGACCATCAATTTATCCAAACGATCGCCAATCGCATCATTGAATTGACACCAAGTGGCATGGTGGATAAAGCAATTACTTATGATGAGTATTTAGATGATGAGAAATTACAAGAACATGTCGCTTCGATGTATGAATAAGAACAAATGCGCAAGCGCCTGTTCATCGGCGTACGGATTTTGCAGTTAAAAGGTTATCCACTGTTCTAAATATTAAAGTTTCCAAAATAATGAAAAAAGAGGGTGAATGTTAGATGTTCCCCTCTTTTTGTAACCGTATATTTTTATTCTCCATGATCATATTGTGTCTCAAAATATTCATTTAACTCACAAGCTACTTTTTTTGGGTCGATGAATGCATAAAATACAGCGACAAGTAGTTCGATGAATTTTTTCATTCGAATCTCCCCTTTTTCCTAGCTTATGCAATTTATGTTTAATCTGTGACAACACTTAAGGATTTAATACGTTTGTACAAACAATCCATCTTGTTCTAACCATTCAGCAAAGAGTACCTCTTTATAATCTTTCACACCATTCGCTGCTAATTGCATTTTCAGCCATTCTTCATCAAATCCTAAATCAATCAGCTCGTCTCGTAATACAACCCCATCGCGAATGATAGTGACTGGTACAAAAACAGGCATATCCAATAAATTGAAATCTTCCCGTGTTGTTTTTTGATATTTTGATTTTTTCAATATACTAATCGATCCATTTGATTCTAAATAGCAAAAAGCCACTTCTCTAATCGAAAATGTTTCACTTTGCCGTAATAAACTTTGCAATTGATTTAAATTCAAGCGATTTTTTTTTAAAGCCTTAAAATCAATTTTTCCATTTTCAATTAATGCAGAAGGTTTTCCTTCAAATACTTTTCTGGCCCATAGAAATTTTTGTCCCAAATATTCAACTAAAATGAACAGCAGACCCCAAATCGTCATGGCATATAAGATATACCAAACACTAATTTTCTCATCATATAGTGCATTCCCTAGAAGTTCGCCAAATACGATGGAAGCGATAAAGGTGAAGGGCGTCACTTGATTAATGACTTTTTTCCCGACAAATTTGACGACAATAAATAAGAAAAAGAAACCAATGATAATTTCAATGGTCAAATAAAAGACATTCATGATGAAAACTCCTTACGAATCTTTCCTTTTTCTTATCTTCCCCCTATTCATTCACTTCATTCTTTCACCAATTGAATAATGAGTTTAAAAAACTTTTAAAATGAAATTATTTTCCGAGCAAATACATTTTTAAAATTGCGAAATATTCTCTTACATATAATTGAAACTGGACGACTTTAGGCGTTTTTGCACTTAAAGGATAGGCTTTGATCCCTAATTTTTCAGCTAATTTTACAGAACGATACAAATGGAAGTCATTGCTCACGATTACCGCCTCCTCCACCTGATAAAGTTCCTTTGTAAATTTTAAATTTTCATAAGTGGAGGTCGAATTTGTCTCTAATAAAAGGCGTTCCTGTTCGACACCATTTTCAAGGAAAAAGCGACGCAAGGCCTCAGCTTCTGTAATATCTTCTCCATCTCCTTGGCCCCCTGATAAAATCAGCATAGTGGAGGGATTTTTTTTACTATATTCTAGTGCGGTTTTGGCTCTTTCACGTAAGCTTAGAGACATTTCTTCCCCATTCACTTTTGCCCCAAGAACAATCATATAAGGAACCTCATTAGGTGGAGACTCTTTTGCTACATTTTTCATTTGGCTATGTAAAAAGACGAATCCCCCAATGGAAACGAGAATGAATAGCATTGCGTATAAGCTCATTTTTTTCTTCACTTCTACACCATCCATTTTTCCCCATTATATCATGAAGGTGGATGCAATGACGAAAAAAACCTTATCCTATGGCAAAGGTTTTTTCGCAAAATCACTTATTCATATCCCTTTGAACCAATCAATTCATCCGTTCCATTTTGATGATTGAATATAAAAATCTGTTGTCAACGCATTAGTCATAACGAGGATTCCTCTAGTTCTATTTTCCATAGTCAAAACAGGATCTATAAATGGCGGTAGAACAACCTGTCTCAGTTTTATATTCAACAAAAAAGGCAACCCCCACTATTGGGTTAGTTACCTTTCCCCATACATAGGAGAGCCATTGCCCGGTTGGTTTCTCCTGTCTCACTTTTCTCTATCCCTTCGTTAAAGATCCTACCTGTTGATCACTCGGTAATAGCCATGTAATGATACCTAATAGTGGCAAAAAGCTACAAAATATCATAACATAGCGCATGCTGAATAGGTCTGCTAACGTCCCAAGTAAAACCGAACCGATTGCCCCCATCCCAAATGCTAATCCAACAATCAAACCTGAAACCATGCCGATCTTATTCGGTACTAGTTCTTGTGCATAGACAACAGTCACACTAAAACTCGACATAATAATAAAGCCGATGATAAAAAAGAAAGGAAACACTAAAAATAATGGGATATAGGGTAAAGCTAATGTGAACGGTGCAGCCCCTAGCATGGAAAAAGCAATCATATTTCTTCTTCCAAAGCGATCAGCAAGTGGCCCACCGAAAAAAGTTCCAAGAACGCCCGCCACCATAAAAATAAATAAAAACATTTGGGCTTCTTTGATGGAAATTCCGTAGTCCTCCATTAAATAAAATTGATAAAAGTTCGAAATTCCTGCATGATACCATGAACGAGCAAACACGAAGAAAATTAATAAGAGGAAAGCCGATTAAGCCAATCATACTTAGTAACATTCCCACAGGTAGTAAGAAGGGGGACGGCCTTTTATCCGCAACATATCCGAAAACAGGCTGCATAACAGATGAAGTCATATTCACCATAAACGCAATCCAACCAATTTGGGCATAGGACAAATGTAAGGAGTGCTCTAAAATCGGAAACATAGCTGGAACAACTGCTTGAATGGAATCATTGAATAGATGTCCAGCACTAATTGCAAATAAAACCCCATAAACTGTATTCACTTCTAAAGATCTTTGTTTAAGCGCTTCTCCCATACTCTTCTCTCATTTCTATTTTAGCTTTTTTAAATTCCAATTCACTTGGTCCAAATGAAAAAACTCTGGGTCATACATTTCTCCAATCGATGAAATCAATTCAGTATATTGATCAGATGCTGAAGATGGTTGTAGTAAATGAAGAAGATATTGATACCCAGGAACCCCGCCAATATCTTCGGGAGGACAGGCTCTCTCTCCCCCCAAACAAATAGGAAGAACCGATTGAGGATTCCTAGGGAAAATCCCCTCCAATTCTAAAAGATGTTGCCAATGATCCCCAAAGTCATACTGATATTGTAAAACATCACCTAATTTTAAAGATAAAGATGATATTTTCATTTTACTTGCATCCTTATGTACTTCCGTTCCAACAAAATCATCTAAAGGGACACCAATGACAATAGGACCATATTTGAACTCATAGAGATGTGCATCATCCCATCCCATAACCGTTTGAATCACTTCATGTAATGTTTTAAATGAAATTTGATTAGATACTTGAAAAATTCTCCAAATCATAGGTTCAATATGGCGTAGTGAAATTTTAAATTGGTAGATGAAGGAGTTTTTTATTTGGACCATCACAATCCCCTTTTAACGTTTTTTCTATTATTACAAGTTCACATGAAAAAAATATAGGCCGAACCTTATTTCTTGGAGTAAAAGAAAAAGACAAACAAAATGTCCGTCTCTTTCAATCTATGTTCTTCATTATTTCTTCATTAATCTAGGAGCTGTGGAAACTAATAAAATAAGTACAGCAGCACAAAGGAGAAAATTCAACAACATCGCTGGGCCATTTACGGTGAGCGAGTACCAACTAGGTGAGACTCCCTCTGGTGCGTATTCCCCAAAGAAAATAACTCCTGCAATATAATGCCAAACATATCTAGCGAAACTGCCGATCAAAGTGGCCAATACCATCCAAGCAAATGCTTTTCCTTTTTTGTTGTCATTTAAATCACGCTGAATTTGTGGCATTAGAAGTCCAGCAAATCCAATAAAGGCAAAGGCAATAAAATATTCCATAATGACTTGGATTGGTGTCACAACCCAGGCATCACCGAGTAATAACTGTAAAATTCCCCAAAGCAATCCGGAAAAAAAGCTCATTTTAAAACCCCAGCGAAAGGCAATAATAAAAATAGGAACCATTGCAAATGAAATTGAAATCGCTGGCGTAATATCAATGGATGGTAATAAGTCAAGTACAAAAGCAAAGGCAGCAAAAATAGCTGCTTCGATCATTCCCTGTAAATTTGAATTTCTCATCAATACTCCTCCTAAGTCATGGTTTTCAACGTACCTAGGAGAACGAATAGACTTGTTGTCTATTTGTCTAATAAACTTTCTTCATATCCACATTCCATCGCTAGCATTATCTAGCAGGTCATAGGGTCTGAACGAATCATCATTCACTCTCAGCTGAGCGCTCCCCTTGTGGTAACGTTGATCATGTTGTCATTTCCATTTTAACGATAATCATGTAGGAATGAAAGGATTATTTCTATTGAAAAGGTTAAACTTTTATTTTGTTTACATAATGTTATTATGATAATCTATTCCACCCATGTACGCGTATATTCACCCTCCTATAAAGTTCCATTCAGAATTTATCTTAGATTTCACAAATTCTTCATGTTTATTTCTCTCATTCCTCACAACCATTTAGTAAAAAGGAGAGGATAGCAACCAAAAGGATGTGCATTTTATGAAAAAATGGGTGTTGTTTATCGTCATCTTTACTTGTTTCTTCCCTTATCCAACGAAAGCAGAAACAGTTATTCACATTCCTAAAGGTCATTCGATTCAAGAGGCTATTGATAATTCCCCTAGTGGATCAGTTATTAAAGTTGAAAAAGGAACGTACAAAGAATCCTTAACGATTACCAAACCCATTCAATTAAAAGCAGAAGGAAAAGTCGTGATCGATGGGAATCATCAAGGCCATGTTATCCATATAAAAGCGAATGATGTTAAGTTGGAAGGTTTCACCATCATCCACTCAAATAAAAATGCAAAGGATGCTGGAATTTTTCTTGACCAAGTAGAGAAAACGAGTATAAAGAACAATCATCTCCAACAAGTCTATTATGGGATTTATGTAAATGGTGGTCACGATCATCATATAAAAAATAATACGATCACAAGTTTACATGAACATTTTTCAAAAAGGGGAAACGGAATTCATTTGCTTGGAACAACAGGAAATGTAATTGAAAACAATAAAATGACCATGGTTCAGGACGGAGTGTATTTTGATGAAGCAAATGAAAATCAAATCACTCAAAACCAAGTGACAGGATCCCGGTATGCTCTTCATTTTATGTTTTCAAAAGATAATTCTGTTACGAAAAATCGACTAAATGAGAATATCAATGGTTTGATGATTATGAATTCCGAAAAGTTAATCATTCAACATAACCAACTATCAAAGAATTTAAATTATCGCGGATATGGAGCGCTAATTTTTGATTCCGATGATGTTGTGATGCGGAATAATAATGTGACCTATAATCATACAGGTATATCTTTACAAGATGCCCGCAATGTCAAAGTGCTCCAAAATACCATTGCTGGAAATTTTATCGGGCTAGAAGTAAGGGGTGAGAGTAAGGATAATTTAATCTCAAACAACCAATTTGTCGGGAATATTATGCAAAACAAAATCAGTACGGAAGGGGTCTATTTAGATAATGGACAAATAGGGAATTATTGGGATGACCAACACTCCTATGATTTAGATGGGAATGGGATTGGGGATCTTCCCTATCAAACAAATTCTGGATATGAACGTTTATTAGAAAAATACCCACATTATCAATTTTATTTTGAAAGCCCTGCCATGAATTTATGGCATTCTGTCGAGAAGATGTTTCCGACTATCGCCAAATCGACTGGACTGGATCGTTATCCACTCACGGACTCCTCAGGGAAAGGAAACTTTGGAATGGGTACCATCATCGTATTAAGTGTATTCAGTGTCATCTTGTTATTTTTACAATGGAAACGGAGGGTTCACTCTTGAAAAAATTATGGATCATACCCATTATGTTTATTTTAGTAGCTTGTGGGAAAGAAGCTTCCTTGGATCCTGTTGAGATTAATCCGGATATTGATGTCTGTCATGTATGTAATATGAGCATTACCGAAACTGATTTTGCTACTGAGGTGATTTTTGAAGATGGCAAAGTAGAAAAATTTGATGATCTTGGTTGTATGATTGAATATGTAAAAGAACATAAGGATGAAAAAATAGCGAAAAAATATGTCAAAGAGACTAAAAGTGGTGATTGGATTGAATTAGAAAAGGCCTCTTTCGCTTTTGATCGCGAATTTTGGACGCCCATGTCCTATGGAGTTCTCCCTTTCAGAAATGAAGATGAAGCAAAAAAGTATATTCAAGATGAAGGAACAGGACGAATTATATCTTATGATGAACTATGGGCACATCGCTGGGGTGTGGAACAATGAGCCTCTTTACTGTCACCCGTCATGAATGGAAAATGTCGATGCGCAGTCGCTGGATGATGATCTTCGCCTTTTTATTTACCGTTTTGGCTGCGATCATCTTATTTTTTGGAAATGAAACAGCGAAAAGTGGGTATGAAGGGTTTAGTCGAATGACGGCAAATCTTCTCAATCTCTCTTTGTTTCTTATTCCGCTTCTTACTTTATTGATTGGAAGCTTATTGTTTTCAGGGGAAAAGGAAGATGGCAGACTCGCCTTATTAATGACGTACCCTATCTCTCCTTTTTCACTGATTGCCGGTAAGTATACAGGATTATTTTTGTCGCTTTCCATTGTCTTATTGCTTGGCTATAGTGTGTCAGGGATTTTATTACTCTTTTTTGGAGGGGCTGCCTTCTCTTTATTGCTACTATTCTTCTTTTTATCCTTATTCTTAACGATGATGTTTTTATCTATTTCCATGTTGATTGGGGTATTGGCAAACAGCCGTTTACATGCATTAGGTTTAGGAATTTTCTGTTGGGCATTTTTTGTTTTATTCTATGAATTTATCATAATGGCCCTTACAACGATGGCACCGCCCAATAGTGTATTACCGATCTTAACGATATCCGTCTTTTTGAATCCTGTTGAATTAATTCGTGTGTTTACTGTTATTTTTTTAGGAAGTGGAACGGTTTTTGGACCAACTATTTACGATTTTACCATTTGGGCAGAGAGTGGTTGGGGGACTTTCATGTTTTTCGTTTCTTGTCTCCTATGGACTGTGATCCCTCTCGTAATGGCAAATATATTATTAAAAAGGGGGAATAAAGTATGATAGACTTTCAAAATGTGGCGAAATCATTCCAAAAAACAAATCGAATTGAAGCCCTCACCTTTTCTGTTCAACCAGGGGAATGTTTGGCTCTTTGTGGAGGAAACGGAGCAGGGAAGAGTACAATTATCAAAATGATGACAGGAATCTATACTCCTTCGTCAGGATCGATTTCATTAAATGGTTTCAACGTATCAAAAAAGGAGAATCAGTATAAGAAACAGTTTGCTTATATGCCTGATAATATTTACTTTCCTCCCTCCCTTTCAGGTGAAGAAGTGTTGCAATACTTCGCTGATTTACAAGGAGCCAATCGTTCTGAGGTTGATGATTTATTACGATTAGTAGGACTATATGAAGAAAGAAAAAAGAAAGTAAAAGTGTACTCAAAAGGAATGCAACAAAGGATCGCATTTGCTCAGAGTTTACTTTCTGATTCCCCCATATGGATTTTAGATGAACCAACAAATGGACTCGATCCCTATTGGGTCCATCGATTAAAAGAAATCGTGTTAGCAAAAAAAGCGGAGGGAAAAACAATTGTTTTTTCTACACATATCTTATCGGTTGTGGAAGATATCGCGGATACTTTATTATTTATTCAAGACGGAAAAATGTTTATTCATGAATCTGTTCCCTGTTTGCTTGAGAAGGGAAATAATTTGGAAGAAGCATTGTTTCAACAATACCAATAAAAAAAACGACTCGTTCTCGCTCTCGAGTCGTTTTTTTATTGGTATTTTAATGTTGCATCGGCTTTTCTTCCGCATTTGAACTACCATTGTCCATGTTATGGTGATCCATTTGTCCATCACCATTCTTTTGCATTTGTTTCTTCTTCATATATCTTTGTAATGCTACCTCATCAATTTCCTTCCATGTGGCTTCTTTAGCATGAATTTTTTCGTTTTCGTCAATAAACTTTTGTCCATCTTCTTTCTTTGCAAAGAAAGCATAACCGTAATTCATCGGCGTTTTGATGTCGGCTTTCGCAACAGTTGAATCATCTACTTTCACCCAATCAGTGGATTGATAATCACGAACATATCTTTCTTTTGCCTTCCCTTCCATGTCTCTTTCATAGTTTAATAGACAACCTACATCATCAAAGAATAGGGTTTCATTATCTTCTGTTACTAATTTTGCTGTAAATTGACCCATGTCTTCGTCTTTCATGTACACTTTCATATCACAAAACGCACATGTTGTATGTTCATTTGGCTCACCATGTTCATGTACAGCTTCGGTCTTTTTATTTGTTGTTTCTTCTTTTTGTGCCACTTCTTGTTTATTGCCCTTCATGTTATCTTTAGGTTCCTTGGCTGTATCCTCTGAACATCCAGCCAATCCCCCTAAAGCAAGTGTTAAAATACTCCCTAAAAGAATCTGCTTTTTCATCTTTTTTCCTCCATTTGTCCTTATTTTCATACACATTTTAACAAGCAAATGTGAAAGAAACGTGAAACATAAGTGAAAAAAATAAGGAAAAAGTTCAAAAGCGGATGCGCCTGTTCATCGGCGTACGGATTTCGTAAGTTTCGACTGAGATAAAGGAAACACGGCGAGGTACTCCACGAGCCGATGTTGACTTATCGGAGGAAGAAAACGGAGAAATTCGCTAGCCGATAGGCGCTGGAGCTGGATGGGTTCAAAAGCGGATGCGCCTTGTTCATCGGCGTACGAATTTCGTAAGTTACGACTGAGATAAAGGAAACACAGCGAGGTCGTCCACGAGCTGATGTTGACTTATCGGAGGAAGAAAACGGAGAAATTCGCTAGCCGATAGGCGCTGGAGCTGGATAGGTTCAAAAGCGGATGCGCCTTGTTCATCGGCGTATTTCCTGCGCAATGAAAAAGGGCCAAAATAGCCGGCCCCTGTCATAACACTAAATCCACCGAATCCCTTTTCGGTTTTCTTCTTTAGAATCCACTTCCGCTTCCTTCCGTGGAGTGCCCCACCAAAAAGTATTCCATCTTTTCTGTTGTTCTTCCAACGTCTCTTTTTGCGAAGATTCTACTTTTTCCTGTTTCTTCACATTTTTTTCACTCATGAACGATACCTCCTTCCATCGACATTATTATTTTATTCATGAGCGAATTTTTCGTTAAGGCTAATTTTCATTATCCCAAGAAAAAAACATATGGAATACTGTTTCATATTAAATGGAGAGAATTAGGTTTATTTCCAATACTGCACTGAACGTTTTTTTAACATTTCTCTAAATTGCGATGTTGATTTCGGTAAAAGCTGATTTGTCGCAAAATCTATAATAACTCCGTAACGACGGATTAAATCTAATTGGTCAATTTCCCCATCATCGTACCGTTGAACTATTTTTTCCGGGTCTTCTTCTAACCATTTTTTACGATTTAATCGGATATATTCTTTAGTTTCCATTGTCTTCCTTTCGTCAATCCGATATAAATCAAGATCGCGATCGATTTCCTCTATCACAACCCCGTAATCTTTCTCAGCCCGCTTGATCGTGACATATCCATCAATGACATCTTCAAGAACGGATTTGGGGTCACGCTCTAATGGATCGCCAAGACCCCCACCTCCAGCAGATGGACGGGTGAACATATCTCCTGACTTGATTTTTACATTGGAAAAGATGGCTCCCAAATATTGCTCCTGTTCGGTTCCGGGATTTAAGACTGCCCCATGTGGATTGGACGGCAATCCACCGAATATTCCCCAAGTGACAGATCGTGCACGGTCACAGCAGTAAGACATTACAACATCTTTTGCCTCTGAAATAATCCCGCCTTTTTCTAATCCAACTCCACCACGGAATTTACCAGGTCCTCCTGAATCTGGGATGATTTCATGTTTGGTCGTTAAAACAGGGGATAGTCGTTCCTGCCCTTCACATGGTTGGATACTAAGTCCAACTCCGAATACAGGTGACATCACATTTGCACCATCCCGATCTGAACGGCCCCCATGACCACCAGCCATCCAGTCATACCACATAAAATACTGATTTCCTGAAGCTCTTCTATCCCATCCACCAATTAATAAATACTCTAGATTAAAGGAACAGGCCAACGCTCTTTCTGGCATAATATGTGACCAGATTTCAAAACAAGAATTTAAGATTTTTTCATAGGCTCCTGAACAAAACCCTGTAACTGCAATCGGCCATGGTGCATTTACAACGGAATCTTCTGGCAAATGAATATTTACGACACGATAAAAACCTGAATTCAACGGAATATCTGGAAAAAATGTTTTCGTCCCTGCATAACAAGAGGATAGTGAAGCCCCAAATCCTGCATTCAAGAAACAACCTATATAAGGATGACTCCCGCTTAAATCGTACTCAATCTCATCTCCACGAATGGTCATTTTCACTTGAATCGGGATCAATCCATCGCCGATTTCGGGATCCATATCAATATAATCCGTTGTCTCCCATGTTCCGTTAGGAAGTTCGCCAATACGTGCTCTTGTTAAGCGTTCTACATAATCCTGTACTTCGGAAAATGCAGTTAACACTGTATCGATTCCGTATTTTTTCACAAGTGCAAGCAGTTGTTGCTCTCCCACTTTTGTTGCCTCTGCTTGTGATCTTAAATCCCCCAGTCTTTCTTCCGGAACACGCATATTCGCTACAAGCATGTTTCCAACGTCTTTTAAATACACACCTTTCGAATAAATCCGAAGTGGTGGGATTCTCATTCCTTCCCCATAATGATCCTTTGATTGGATATCAAAAGATCCCGGTACAGATCCCCCCATGTCCGCCCAATGGCCATTACACTGCATAAAGGCGATCAATTGGTCTTGATAGAAGACAGGTCGAATAAGGCGTGTATCATTGAAATGGGTCCCCCCACGATATGGGTCATTGATGATAAAAACATCACCAGGATGAATATCCTCCCCAAAGTCTTCAATCACTGCTTTAGCTGTTAAATGCAAAGTACCGACATGGACAGAAATATCTTGCGTCCCCTGCATAATAGTATTGCCTTCTGCATCACATAAAGAGGAACTAAAATCACGATTGTAAATAACGAAAGAATAACACGTACGCAAAATTTGTTCAGACATTTGATCGACAAGGTTCACAAAAGCATTTTTTAACACTTCAAATGTAACAGGATCCAACTTACTTTTAAACGTTTGAACCGTTTTAGTTTCCATCAAATTCTCCTCTCCTTATTTCGTATGAATTAATATATTTTGATATTGATCGATTTCTGCACGGAAGCCTGGTGGGATAACAACCGTTGAATCTAATTGTTCAATAATAGCAGGACCATTGATTTCTGTATCCACTGGAATATCCGGACGGAAATAGACAGGAGTTTCAACATATCCATTTGTTTCTTCAAAATATACAGGGCGGTTTTCTTTCAATGCTTCTTCTAAATTTCCTGTTGATTCATAAGTAGGGATAGTTGGTTTAGGAACTGTACCAATTGCTGATACGCGCAAACCGAATATTTCTACCTTTTGGTCACGATTGGAAAAAGCAAATTCGCGCGCATGTTCTTCATGGAATTTCTCCAACTCTGCCTCGATCAATGTTATCGGACGTGATGTGGTGATTGCTAAGGAACGCCATTGCCCTGCATAACGCATTTCCATAAAGCGAACGAAATGGCGATTCTCTATATCCACACCTTCTTCTTCAAGAAGCTCGTTCGCCTCTTTTTCCATTGCAGAAAACTCCTGTTCCAAGTCAGCAATTGAAACCGAGTCACAATCTGCTAGGAAAGTTTTCGTTACATCATGCTGAACATCCACTAAAAGACACCCCATCGCTGCCGCAACTCCCGGATGTGGAGGCACAATCACCGTTGGAATTTCCATTTCTTTCGCTAAGTAAGCGCCATGCAAGGCACCTGCTCCTCCAAATGAAACGAGTGCGAAATCACGGGGGTCATACCCACGACGAACAGAAATAAGGCGGAGGGCGTCACACATATTAGCATTGGCAACCTTTAATACCGCATTAGCTGCTTCTTCTGCACTATAATTGTAAACGTTTGCAATTTTTTTGATAGATTGAATAGACTGACTTTTATCTAACTGCATTTGTCCATTTAACAATTTCGTGCTAAGTCGTCCAAGTACAAGATTGGCATCCGTATTCGTAGGCTCTTCCCCACCTTGTCCATAACATGCAGGACCAGGATCAGCCCCCGCACTGTGCGGACCATTTCTTAATGATCCCCCTTGATCGACCCAAGCGATACTTCCACCACCTGCTCCAATCGTTAGGATTTCAATCGATGGAAATCCAATCGGATATCCATATTCGATATACCAATCTTTCGTCACACGTAAATCCCCTTCATACATGAGGGAGATATCTGTACTAGTCCCACCCATATCAAGTCCAATCGCATTTTGGAAACCACATAAGTTTGCAATATATTTACTGGCAATCGCTCCAGCCGCAATACCAGAACTTGCTAATCTCGCAGAATATCTCGGAACCGTTTCACTTGTCATTACTCCTCCACCAGAGTGAATGACTAGAATATCCCCGTCGTACTCTTTCTTTTTCATTTCATTTTCTAGTTTTTGAATATAGCGACTAATGATAGGGCCAAGTACTGCATTCACAATCGTTGTACTCATTCGCTCATGTTCAAAAATTTCTGGTAATGTTTCACCTGAAGTACAAATATACACTCCTTCAAGTTCCTCTTCGAAAATTTTCTTCACAGCTAATTCATTTTCATTATTCATATAAGCATTCATAAAGCAAATTGCGACAGACTCCACTCCACGATTCTTTAACTTTCTAGCTAACTCTCTTGCTTCGGAGTCGATAATACTTTGCGTGACTTTCCCTGAGTAATCTACTCTCTCTGTTAGTTCAAAACGATCACGCCTTTTAATATAAGGCGGAGCAACATCATCATAAGCATCCCATAATTCAAGTTTTGTCCCCCTACGAATTTCAGGAACATCACGGAATCCTTTCGTTGTGACTAAGGCTGTTTTGGGAAGTTTTCTTTCGATTAAAGCATTTGTACCAACTGTTGTCCCATGTGAAAATGTCTTAATATCGCTGCCATTAATCCCTGCCTTTTCTAAACCAGCTAAGATCCCTTTTTCAGGATGAGAGGGAGTTGAAGATGTTTTCGTCACAAACATATCTTTCGTTTGATCATTAAAAACAAATACATCGGTAAATGTCCCTCCAACATCGACTGCCACACGATATTCTTTCATTCGATCTTCCTCCTTTAATTCTGTTCACTGTAAACCAAAATCTATAGTCAATTCATTGAAGTATTCAAAAATCCACTAAACTAGTAAAAAAACATAATAAAGGCCAGCCAATCATTACATATTCTGTAATGATTAAACTGGCCCTTGTCTATTGAGGTGTTCGTCGGCAAAGACGATTTTCATAGACTTCACAGTTTTTCAACTCATTTAGTTTTGTGCTTTTTATTTTATATAAAGTTCATCTAATTGTCAAATATTTTTGAATATTCTATTAATTTTTTCATTCTTTCATAATTTATGTAGCCTTTTAAAAAAATGAGATTTCAATGCCAGTTCTTTTTTCAAAACCTGTTCCATCCATGGATAGAACAGGTTTTTCTTTTATTTAATATAGGATGAAAGATCTTCATGCTGTAATGTTTCGATAAAAGGATGTTCATCATTTTTTAGATAATAAATTTATTTCACATTTCACGTCCATGTCGAGCGATCTAAGCACTCTTCAATTTGGTCTTTTTATTCAATTTTGATTGTGTATAAATTCACTTTAGTCATTCATTGTTTTTTTTTGCTCCATTCCTATTTATTCCACATACCGTTTTTCTTTAATGATGACATTCCTTTTAGCCATTTCCTTCATATAAATTTTCCCAGGAACAATTACTTCTGGTGGGTACACACCTTTCCGATCAATTATTTGGTTCCCAATAAGCTGAGCAACAACTGAAATGGTCGTAGCTGTCGCCCTCGCCATCGCCGTAATATTGCTCACTACATCTTTGTATGTGACCATTTCATATTCATGAATGGTTTTTTTCTTATTTTTGACCCCTTCCACTAGCACCCTTAATAATACGGCGTCTTCTTTGTCTTTTAAATCGACAATAGGCTCAAGTACTTTTAGTAAAACTTCCCGTGGGTTAATCGCCTGACCTTTAACTTCAACCTCAAAATCCTTCCTTGTTAAATTCAAGTCGACTAATAATTGAAATTTTTCTGCATGACCAGGATAACGAATCGTCTTATATTCCAATGTTTCTAATTGGGGGAAAGAATAGGATAAGGTCGATGTCCCTCCGGCAGTATGAAACGCTTCTAATGGACCGAATTTTTCGAAATACACTGTTTCGATTTCCGATAAAGAGGGAATTTCTTGAATTTTACCGTGGCGGATAATGAGAGAAGGATCGGTATAATGGTCAAAAACCCCTTCCATTGAAAAAACATGATTATATTCTAATGGTGGCTCAGGTCTTACAGGAATACCCCCAACGTATAATTTTATCGATTTCACATCGTCCAGTTGATTCGCACCGTACCCTGCTAATATATTTATCATTCCTGGTGCCACCCCAAGATCAGGAATAATTGTTACCCCTCTTTCTTTTGCCTGTTCATGAAGCTGAAGTACTCGATCCGTCATATGACCGATATGCCCCCCTAAATCTACAGAATGCACCCCCGCCTCAATGGCAGTTTCAGCAACCACTTCATTAAAGGAATAAAATAAGGCATTTATAACGACATCATGCTCACACATAAGCGCAAAAAGCTGTTCCTTATTCGTCGCATCAACAAACTCAGCCTGAATTTTACTAGAATGAAGAGAATGACAGAATTTCCCGGCTCTATCGACATCAACATCTGCTAATGTCACCTCTCTAACATTATCACTCTGAACTAAATCTCTAGCAGCCTCTTTTCCCATCAACCCCGATCCTAATACTAGTACTCTCATATTCAACTCCTCCTTTTTTTAATACTATAGACTTAGATTGTTTCCATAAAAACTCGTCTTTAAGTAAAACATCATTCAGAAGGAACTTTTTCGTACAAACTTGCTACACAAAATACGACCGTTCTGTTGCTTTTCCCTGCATTGACACCAAGTCCTCTATAAAATCTTTACAGGTCATTCCCCACCCGTCCGGATCCTTTCTGATGGAGAGGGAATTTACTTCGGTTAAAAGGGAGGAAAGTTCAACGTTTCCCGTGTTCAAAATAAATTACCCTTATTGATAACATATTCACATGGTCTATTGTTTCATTCATTTTTCAACATCATCACTTAAAATAAACTCGACATTCCCCACATTCCCTTTTCAGAAATAATCATCACCGGAACATCTATTTCACTTCTACTGTTTTATTTTTCCTTTTCATCGCCATAAGGAATAAACAGACGATCACAGTTGCTAAACCGGCTAATGCACTCCCTGTTAGTCCTAGGATTATATACCCAATGGCTGAAATCCCCGCGGCAACTAAAGCATATGGTAGCTGCGTTATGACATGATCAATATGATGGCAAGCCGCTCCTGTCGACGATAAAATAGTGGTGTCTGAAATAGGGGAACAATGATCCCCAAACACAGCCCCAGCCAATACGGCAGCCATCGCAGGCAGTAATAAATCTATATCAGAAACGGCCGCAATTTCTCCTGCTATAGGTAGAAGAATCCCGAATGATCCCCAGGAAGTTCCTGTCGCAAAAGCGATGACCCCTGCGACGATAAACAATAGAAAAGGAAGAAAGGAAATATCCAAATTGGATTTTTCAACGATTCCAGCTAAATAGGTTCCTGTTTTTAATTGATCAATTAATGAGACAATTCCCCATGCAAAGATTAAAATAAGGCAAGCAGGAATCATGGATTTTACGCCTGCTCTCACCCCTACAAGAAAAAGCCGAGGGGCAAGTTGTTTCTTTATGAATCTTTTTCTAATAAAGAGAAGGAAGGTCATGAAGAGTCCACCTAGCCCTCCGTAAACTAATGATTTTGCTACATCTGTATTTTCAAAAATTTTTAAGAGCGTCACTTTCTCATCAATGACTGATACTCCTGTCCACATCATGGCAGCCACTGTTGCGATGATTAAACTCAAAATTGGCAAAATCAAGTCACTTACTTCTCCGTGTTCACTACTAGGTAATGGACGTGTAAAATCACCGCTTACTGGTTGATGAGGATCCGTTACTTCCCCTGTCTCAATTGCTCTTACTTCATGGGTCTTCATCGGACCGAAATCGATCCCTCGCAAGGCAACCAAAAAGACTAGACCAAGGGTAGACCAAACATATAGGTTCATCGGGATCATTTTGATAAACGCAAGAAGTGCAGAATATTCAGTCACTTGATGCAGTGTTAAAATCGTACCAATGATCCCAATGATATAGGCCCCCCAACTTGAAATAGGAGAGACAACACATACGGGGGCAGAAGTAGAATCAATAATATAAGATAATTTTGTTCTTGAAACTCGATGTCGATCGGTAATCGGTCGAGCAATTTGCCCGACTGCTAAACTATTAAAATAATCATCGATGAAGATCACTAAACCAAATATGGCCGTCATTACTTGGGCTCCTGCTCGAGTCTTTACCCGTTTCATTGCCCAATCACCGAAAGCTTTAGTTCCCCCTAACACATTAATGAAAGCGGTTACAATTCCGAGAAAAATAATGAAAAGTAAAATAAAAATATTCCACGTATTAAGGGTTCCTTCTAAAACAAACACCCCCTTAAATGTACTCCATAAAATCGAAAATGTATTCCCTACCGAAAAATTGGCTAAAAAAAGAGCGGCAATCACAATTCCTGTACCTAAAGAAAGTAGAACCCGTTTAGTGAAAATAACCATCACGACAATGATGAACGGTGGCAACAATGAAAAAATGGTCTGTTCCACTTTTTCCCCTCCCTACCCTTTTTCTACAGAAATAACACGCTGTAGTTATATTTCATTATATTCCTCATTCCTTCTATCTTTCATAAATTGTTCATAATTTTTAGTTCTTTTAAAAAGATTTAAAAAAAGATGGGCAAATATTCATGGCATTTTCGTGTAAAGTAAAATAGTGAGAAAGATTGATTTTTACTTTTGCCTATTTCCTAAGGGGGGTTGATCATTTCCCACGAGGATTTGCGCTACTCTTTTGCTTTTTTGCGTTTGTTCTTCGTATATTTGAATATTTCCCACTATATAAGTATATTTCCTATGAGTTAGTACGCTACTTCGAATGAGTTACCCCTTATCAACTTTTCCTAATTTACATATTTCTCGCTTTGTTTCCTTTAGTAAACATTGTTTATAATTTCCTATTTTACTGTGTACACTAAAAAAGGTTGCTATAGACCCACTCAACTTCCATTTGGTAATATATACATTCAAGCATTGATGCTTGAATGTAAGTCTAATTTTGTTGAACAAATCTATTCTTTCCCTCCCTATAGGCCATATCGCCTTGCATAGGAAAGAAATAGGATAAAAAAAGGGGAATGTTTAATGGCTGAACATGATCTAAAGCTCGGTGAACGCGGTGCTATTATAAGCATCTCTGCCTATATTATACTATCCATATTGAAATTAGTCGTTGGATATATGAGTGGTTCTGAAGCGTTAAAAGCGGATGGATTGAATAATTCGACAGATATTATTGCTTCTGTTGCCGTTTTAATTGGATTAAGGGTTTCTCAAAAACCAGCGGATGAAGATCACCGTTATGGACATTGGCGGGCGGAAACTGTTTCTTCTCTCGTTGCATCTTTTATTATGATGACGGTTGGGGTCAGTGTCTTATTCCAGTCGATTATTTCGTTTTTTTCAAATGAGGCAAAAACTCCTGATTTGTTATCGGCTTGGACTGCCCTATTTGCCGCCGTTATCATGTTTTTTGTCTATCGTTTCAATTTGAAACTTGGGAAACAAATCAATAGCCAAGCAGTCAAAGCTGCTGCAAAAGATAATTTATCAGATGCTCTCGTAAGTATTGGTACAGCGATTGGAATCATCGGAGCCCAATTTCAATTGCCTTGGCTTGATCCTTTCATCGCCGTCATCATTGGTCTAATCATTTGTAAAACTGCCTGGGAAATCTTTTGGGAAGCATCCCATGATTTAACGGATGGTTTCAACGAAGAAGAACTTCATCATTTTGAACAAATCGTCTTAAAGGTGAAAGGGGTAAAAAAATTGGGCTCCATTAAGGCAAGAAAATACGGGAATCGAGTAGTGGTTGATTTAGTTATATTTGTCAATCCAGATCTTAATGTCCGTACAAGCCATCATATTTCAGATGAAGTAGAAAAAGCGTTAAAGGATGAAGGGGCTGTTTCTGATGCCCATGTCCATATTGAACCAAGCGAATAGTGGTATATACACTATTAAAAAAGGGAGCCACTCCTATATTATATAATGAGTGCTCCCCTTTTTTAATAAAATTCATAAAAAATGAGACGTTTTTTTAAAAAAATCATCCCCCATTCATCAATAAATTTCAGACATGGCACTTTTTAATAATCCTATACTACGATCCAAATCTACTTTCATTTGCTTTTTATACAATTTAGCTTGTTCATAATCCTGGAATTGATAAATCACAATTTCCTTATATTTTGCCCCCTCCTGAATGACTTTTTTTCTTTTTAATACTCCATCATCAATTAATTCATGCAACGCACGATATATTTCAGAATGATTTGGACTATACCCGAAGTTTTGAAAGGTTTGTCTTAATTCATCTAATGCTTGCATGCCATATAATCGATTTTCTTCCACTAGACGGATCATATATAGCTTTAAAAAAGCTCTTTGTTTGACTAAAAATTTACTTTCTCCTCTTCCCATGACTGCTCCCCCTTAATCAACGTTGCCTCTCTAGATAAAATTGTAGCAAATATATGGGGGGAAAACCAATAATTTCCCCACGTAGTGAATTTTGCACATAGTGATGAAAGTTAATAAACTAAAACACCCTTAATACGGTGAAGGGTGTTTTAGTTTTATTATCCATATTATTGTAAAAATTCCCCTGTGTTTTTTATGATTCTGCTCAATCTTTCTGCATTTAGTTGATACATTTTTTTAGACGGAATGGAGTCGGTTTGCAATGTATACAACTCTAAATCTGCTTGACATTTTTTTAGGGATGCTAAAAGAAGAGGTCTTTCTTGTGGAGAAGGGACTTGAATTTTATCATCATAGAGGTCCACGGTTAATTCCCCGTAATAGTCAATCTGCCCTATAAAAACATTTTCTAAAGTCACACCTAATTTATCCAATTCTCCATGTAACCAACTTCTCGTTTTTCCACTCGTTCTAAGTGGATCATCTAATATTCTTCCATCCATGATTACCGTTTGGGTTTCTTTCACAGGAGGCATCTTCATCTTCAAATCTTTTGGTGTAACGGGTTGGTGTTCTTTTTTCAATAGAGCATTTAAATTTCCATCTGTTTCTAAAACGGCAAATTCAACATCTGCCACTTTAAATATATCTTTCTTCCGCAATAAGGCTAAAAGCTCATCAATCGTATATTTCTCTTTTTTCAAATTCTCTTCTAAAACTTTTCCATCTTTAATGAGTACGGTCGATTTTCCTTCAATTAAATCGCGAACGGTTTTGCTTTTCATTCCTAAGTACCCTGCTAATAATGGAATAAGCCCCCAAATAACGGTACTAATTAGCCCATTTGGGATCGCAATATTGGGGGAAACACATATTTCCGCCGCAATACTTCCGATGGTAATCCCGGTTACATACTCAAAGAAAGATAGCTGTGCTATTTGCCGTTTTCCAATTATTTTCGTTATTAAATACAATACAATAATAAATAACAAGGATCGAACGGCGACATCTAACCACTCTGGCATAGTTTAAACTCCTTTTCTTAAAATCCTTTATATTGTGGCTCTTCGCGTTCCAACTCAGCCAATCTTTTTTCTAAATCTTGAATGATTAAACTCGTTTCCATCATGGATTCATGAAAAATACGTTTCGCGTCCTCTTCAATCGTATTAAGGGCCAGTTTGCTAAAATTTGCTTGGGCACTTTTTAAACTGGCCAAAGTTGTTTTTACATTTGATGCGACTGTCATCCTTTTTTCACCTCTTCATTCATTTCAATCGAAACCGCATGAGCAATACATGGGATTGTATCATTTTGCTGAAAAGATAAAGGCGAAAGGAGAGCACCAGTTGCTACGACTAAGAGTCTTTTGATTTCCCCCTTTTTCATTCGATTTAATAAATGACCATATGTCACCACCGCTGAACATCCTGCTCCACTGCCTCCTGCTAAGACTGGCTGGTCTTTACGGTAAATCATTAATCCGCAATCTTGAAACTGTGATTCCTTAATCCGAAGACCTTGCTTGGAAAAAAGGTCTAATGCGATTTCTCGACCTATATGAGCTAGGTCTCCTGTGACAATTAAATCATAATAGGATGGATCTAAATTTCTAGAAGAAAAATGGGCCTCTATCGTATCAACTGCTGCAGGAGCCATCGCTGCTCCCATGTTAAAAGGATCCGTTACCCCCATATCAACGACTCGTCCAATCGTTGCAGATGTTACAACGGGTCCAACCCCTTCATCCGTTACAAGAGCCGCCCCTGCACCTGTCACCGTCCATTGAGCTGTTGGAGGCTTCTGACCTCCATATTCAGTTGGATAACGAAATTGTTTTTCAACTGCTGCATTATGACTAGATGCGCCAGTTAAAATATATTTTGCTCCTTTTCCGTTAATAATAAAAGCGCTTAATGCTAAACCTTCCATAGAGGTGGAACAGGCTCCAAAAAGTCCTAAATACGGAACACTCATGGATCGGCAGGCAAAGCTAGTTGGTGTAATTTGATTAATTAAGTCACCACCCAAAATATATTCAATATTTTCCTTTTGGAGATTTGCCTTTTCGGTTGCGCGCATCATTGCCTCTTCAAAGAGAACACGATGAGCTTTTTCGTATGAATCTTGTCCCATCCATAAGTCACCGTGAAATGCATCAAAATCATTAGGGATTTTCCCATTTGATTCAAAGGGTCCCCCGATGACTCCAGTTGACAAAATAACAGGTTTATTTTCAAACACCCATGTTCGATGTTGCTTCATATTAAAATCCCCCCAACTGGATCAAGATCGTTTTGATTAAAGCGACAACAAAGGCGGAAAACACTCCAAAAATAATGACAGACCCTGCTAATTTAAACATATTTCCCCCGACTCCAAGCACAAACCCTTCTGACCGGTGTTCGATACAGGCGGAAATGACCGCATTTCCAAATCCTGTAACAGGAACAGCTGTCCCTGCACCTCCAAATTGTGCCAGTCGATCATATAATCCAAATCCTGTAAACAACATCGAAATAAAGATCATCGTGGCAACGGTCGGATTCCCAACTGTTTGTTCCGTAAAATTAAAATAGTTCATATATAAAATCGAAATGAATTGACCGATGCAGCATACAAATCCCCCGACAAAAAAAGCCTTTATACAATTTTTTAAAACGGGCCTTTTAACTTCCCTTTCGTTTGCTAATACTTGATATTGCTGTTGTACAGGAGTTAGATTTTTTTTCTTATTTGCCATATCCTTCATCCTTTAAATTTAAAATGAATTTTTTTCGTATGAAAAAGGATGATAGATGTTATCACCCTTTTTCATTGAATGTTTTTTACTGTTTATACTGTGGTTCTTCTTGTTCTACTTGCTGCAGGCGTGGTTGTAATAGATCGATTACAGCTTGTGTTTGCTGTGCAGCATTTTGATATACTTTTTTTGCTTGTTTATTGTCTGTATCTAAAGCAAATCCCTCTAGACTTGCTTGTGCACTCTTAAGTCCTGTAATCGTTTGTCTAATATTCGTAATGACTGTCATATCCATCTTCCTCCCTAGTTAATAGGCTACATTGTTATAATGTCATTCTTTCGATAATAATATTTTTCCACTTGTATCCAAAAAAAAAAAAAAGAGCCCTCAAAGTTGAAAGCTCACTACATTTTAAAAATTTAGGCGCATCCATTGCTGTTTATATATCAACATATAGGTAAAAATAGACATATATCCCCTTTATTCCAATATTTGTATATCTGATTTTGTAACTAGTCTAAATTTTGATAAAGAGTTTTTCTTTTTGATCTCGAAGGTTTCATTATCGTACATCCAAAAAATTGTATATTCTTCACCATTATAAAGAACGGTTGATCCTTTTTTCATGTACCCTTCCCCTCCTCTTATTCCCTAGAATATTTCCCCTTTCTTTCTAATTTAAACATAGAATTATGGAATTTATGTAAATTTATGTATAAGATTTAATGAAATAATGAAAAAAATCGCATAAATGCGATCTTTTTATCTATATCAACTAACATACAGAGGGGATGAAGAACCCCCACTGATGAAGTTTCACTTTATCCATTTTTTCTACGTCGATTACTCCGCTTGCGATTCCCGTATTTTGGTTTGTCATCATAACGTTTTTGATTGTTACGTGAATCCTTGCGACGACCTTGGCCACCCGAAAATCTTTTTTTCTTTTTCACATGTAAAGGGGGTACTTCTGTTAATACAACAGGAGTATGATCTGGCTCTTTTGTCATTATTTTCAAACAAGCTGATAGCAATGTGACAGAATCAATATCTTCTAGTAAATTTTCAGCCGATTTCTTATAAGCTTGAAAATCTCCCTCATCAATCGTGTTCATAATTTGTTGAATCGTTGCTTTTTTGTTCCCGAATACAACATCCTCAATGGTCGGAATCGGTTTACGAACAATTGTTTTTCTTGTGACTTGTTCAATCGTTTTTAAATGATCTAACTCTCTTGGTGTGACGAGAGTGACAGCGATCCCCGTTTTTCCAGCCCGACCTGTTCTTCCAATCCGATGTACATAGCTTTCTGGGTCTTGAGGAATATCAAAATTATATACATGAGATACGCCACTGATGTCTAACCCACGTGCAGCCACATCAGTCGCTACCATAATATCGATACGTTGTTGTTTAAACATTCGTATCACTTGATCCCTTTTCTTCTGAGTTAAATCCCCATGAATTCCTTCAGCTGAGTAGCCTCTTTTGATTAATCCTTCCACTAACTCGTCTACTCTTTTTTTCGTCCGGCCAAAAACGATCGCTAATTCTGGTGATTGAATATCGAGTAAGCTACAAAATACATCAAATTTCTGCTTTTCTCGGACTTCAATATAGGTTTGGTCAATATTACTAACTGTCATCGTTTTCGCTTTCACTCTGACGATTTCTGGATCGTTCATAAATTTATTAGCCAATGTTCTAATTCGTTCTGGCATTGTGGCAGAAAATAATAAGGTTTGGTATTCAGAATGGATGCTGTCTAAAATTTTCTCAATATCTTCAATGAATCCCATATTTAACATTTCATCTGCTTCATCTAATACAACCGTTTGAATCTGATTTAAACGAATCGTTCTTCTAGAAATATGGTCGAGAAGGCGTCCTGGTGTTGCAGCAATTAATTGTGGTTTATTTTTTAATGCACGAATTTGCCTTGAAATTTCTTGACCACCGTAAATAGGCAATGTACGAATTCCCTTTACTTGTCCAAGTCGATTTAACTCCTCAGCCACTTGAATCGCTAATTCACGAGTTGGAGCCAGAACAATCCCTTGAATAGATCGATCATGACGATCCACTTTCTCGATCATTGGTAATCCGAATGCCGTCGTTTTTCCAGTACCTGTTTGCGCTTGCCCAATGACATCTTTCCCAGTTAAAGCAATAGGGATCGCTTTTGCCTGTATTGGGGTTGCTTCTTCAAATCCCATATTCGAAACTGCTTGTTGTAGTTCACTACTTAATTGAAATTGTGAAAATGTGCTCAAATTTTCATTCTCCTTCTATATTATGGTAATATCCAATACCTTGAGGATGAGATTTTATTTCTTTAAATAAGAAATTCAGACATACGGTATATATTCTTGCCTTTATTGTAAAAAATCATGAAAAGATCCATAAAGATTTCTATACAATGGAAAATTATTTTGTAAAAATGAAAAGGTGATGCGTCCAAGCATCACCTTGCGTATTCATTCTCAAGGTAATCAAATGTAATGATCGCCAAAAAATGGCTCGCTAAATGAAAGGAATGATTTCCTTTCATTCTTTTAAAACCTTCCATTTATTATGAAACATCGTCTAAAATGTGCAATGCCAAAAAGAAAAGCCATATCTTCATGGAATGGGAGGATACTAAATGGCCTACCACTCTATTTCAAGATATGGCTAATGAGATCCTAAAAGAATGATAACGTACATTACAATGGTTTTAATACTAAGCCATCCATCAGAAATTGTCAACAATTCACTCCTCATAATTTTAAAAAATTCATGAGGCAAAAATGGCTAGCATTTTCTCTCTTTTCACTTCATTACGCGGAATCTTTCATTTTCCACATTGAATTTAGTCTTTTCTTTTGTACATATAACATATTCATCCCTCCATTATCTAAATTAGTGATGTGACCATTCCTTACATAATTCTATAAAGGTCATAATACTTGCATCTGTTTTCTTCAAATATTTTTTCAATATTCTTCTCGTGTTCGTATTCTTCTGCTGTTTTTTTCCGTCTTTCAATCGTTATTTTCACGAAGTAAATATTTAATGTCAATGTCCTCACCTCCTTTCAATCTGAACCCAAAAAGCCGCATAGAGAAGTACTCCTTGCGGCATGCGAAAAAAGCCGCAGGAAAGACACTCATCCTGCGGCTTAGAGTATAGAGTTAAGAATTCTAAGATAAGCTAAGATATATTCTAATACAGGTCGAATGTTCAAAATATACTGTTGTATGGTGTGTATTGTGCATGGCTAATTTGTTCATTTTGCTCGACCTCCTTAGAATTTTTTACCTTGTGTGGTAAGTATAACCAAAAGAATTTTATTTGTAAACAATTTTTTTCATTTTTTATTTTGCATTTAGGGCCTATTAAACTTGGCTGTCGATTTCCACTACAAGCAAGCCTCCTCGGTGCTTTAGCATTTACAGGGTTTCCCTTCCCTTCCCTGTCCTGTCCCCGGAGTCTTGGCGGCATCCACTCCAATGAACGTTTTATCGACATTGGCTTTTTACACAGCCTTAATTTGAATAACTCGACCATCATTGATTCTCCATACAATTTCTGTTAAATGAATTTTTACAATCTTCAACTTCCTGCAAAAAATTATGATATGATATTATCCATATCCTACATAATTATACAACTTTGGGGGGAAAGATATGCCGTTTGAATTAGCGAAGCGAATGAAGAATTTTGGTCCATCTATTTTTGGGGAATTAAAAGCATACAAGTTAAAAAAAATTGCTGCTGGATGCAACATGATCGACTTAAGTATAGGAAGTCCTGATATTCCACCTTCAAGAAAAGTAATGGATGAATTAATAAAATATGCGAATGATGAGAACCAATATGGTTATTCCATGACGGGAATCGACCCTTTTTTGCAAGCCGTTTCCGAATTTTACAGAAAAACGAAAGGAATTACCCTAAATCCTAAAAGTGAAATCCTTCAATTAATGGGGTCACAAGATGGTCTTGTCCATTTGCCGATGGTATTCGCCAACCCTGGGGACATTGTATTAGTTCCAGATCCAGGGTATACCGCTTATGCAACAGGAGTCGCAATGGCTGGAGCTGAATGCTATTTCATGCCATTAAAAGAAGAAAATCAGTTCGTTCCAGATTTAACAAAAATCCCTGAACATATTGCCGAAAAGGCCAAATTGATGATATTAAACTTTCCTGGGAATCCTGTTCCTACGATCGCTTCGAAGGAATTTTTTGAAGATGTCATTCAATTTGCTAAAAAACATCATATCATTATTCTTCATGATGCAGCCTATTCTGAATTGTATTTTGACAACCAAAAACCAATCAGTTTCTTATCATTACCTGGTGCCAAGGAAGTCGGACTAGAGATTAATTCGCTTTCCAAGAGTTTTAGTCTTGCTGGTGCTCGGATTGCCTATTTGGCAGGAAATAGTGAAATGATTCAAGCTGTTCTACAATTCAAATCAAATGTGGATTACGGCGTTTTTCTTCCCGTTCAACAGGCTGGAATCGTCGCATTACAACTGGCAGAGTCGATTACAGAAAAGGCAAGAAAAATCTATCAAAAGCGCCGGGATCTATTCATCGAGGGTTTACATTCAATTGGTTGGAAGGTAGATTCTCCTGATGCAGGAATGTTCGTATGGGCAAAAATTCCTGATGGCTGGAATTCCACTGATTTTGCCTATGCTTGTATGGATAAAGCCAATGTCGTGGTTGTTCCTGGGGTTGCTTTTGGACCATCAGGTGAAGGATATGTTCGGATCGCATTAGTGCAAAAAGAAGAAATCATGAAGCAAGCCGTGGAAAACTTAAAAAGTAGCGGGTTATTTACTCCAGCAGTTGTTTAATTCAATCAATTAGTAGACATAGTGGGGGATGAAAAATACCCCCACTATGAATGAAGTTTCACTTTATATTTTGCGGGAGGATAATCGTGATGACTGTACCTTGATTGACTTCACTTTCAATTTGAATAGAACCCCGGTGATTTTTAATAATTCTTTGACAGATCATAAACCCGAGACCCGTCCCCGTCTCCTTCGTACTAAAAAAAGGCTCCCCTATTTTGGAAATTCGCTCTTCAGGGATCCCAACTCCTTCATCAATGATTTGAATGACGACTTGATTTTCAGAGTTCTCCTTCGTAATAATTCGAATATTTCCCCCATCAGGCATTGCCTCAATCGCATTTTTAATCATATTAATAAAGACTTGCTTTAATTTATCCTCTTCAGCTTCAACAAGTGGATTCGCTAATTGAAATAGGGAAGTGATTTCAATATTATAGATGATTGCCTGTGTATTCAATAGCGTTACGACACTATCAATTAACTCTTGTAAATCAATGGTTTGAAAATTGGACAACTGCGGTTTTGCTAAAACCAATAAATCACTAACTATTTTTTCAATTCTGTTCAGTTCTGTTAATATGACATCTGTATATTCCTTCTGCCCCATATTATTTAAAAGTTGGGCAAATCCTTTAATGGCTGTTAATGGATTGCGAATCTCATGGGCAATCCCAGCAGCAAGTTGACCGACTATCGATAATTTCTCCGCTTGTTGCAACATTTGTTCTGCTTCTTTTTTATTCGTTATATCACGTATGATAATTTGATATGTATAACGTTTTTTATAATATAGTGGAATTAATTTCACTTCGACATTCTTTTGTAAAAAATCCACACGTTGAATAGATACTTCCAAAGGGTCTTCCATTGGCTGGGTAGGGTTGCTTAAGTATTGGCAAAGTAATTCGTGATCCTCCTGAACGATATAATCAAGAAGAGAGTTTCCAATGATTTCTTCTTTTCTTGATGCTCCTAGTAATCTTTTGCCAGCTTGGTTTATATCAATAAAAAAACCTGTATTTGTAATAATTCCAATCGTGTCTTCGGAATTCTCGATTAGCAATCGATATTTTTCCTTTTCTTCACGTAATTCTTCCTCATATACTTTTCTTTCCGTAATGTCATGTGAAATAAAAATATATTCGTGATGATTCACCATAATGCAACTAGTTTCAAGCCAAATATAGTCACCTATCTTTCTTCGAATTCGAAAGGTAAGAGGTTCTGTTATATTTGTACAAAATGAATGGATAGCTTGATGATCATCAGGGTGTATAATATTAAAGGCTGAAGTGTTGATTAAGTTTTTTTGATCATACCCAAGAATGTTTAATATTGTTGGCGAAACATATGTAATAATCCCATCAAGACTTACTTGTGAAAATAAATTATTAGTGTCCTTGATTAAATCTTCGAATAGAGATAATTCAACTGGTATAAGTTCCTTTTTCTTCATCATTATGCTCCTTAAACCAACGTAGTCATTGTCTTCTACACTCTATTATACAAAAAAATGTAAGATTTGGGTTTAAATTTTTCCAATATTTGAATCTTTTAAAAAAATAAGCCATCCCTATCGTAAACTAGTAAGTGATCATTCGTCTATATATAGTATATGCCCTCATCAAAAATACTATATATAGTGATCTACACAAAACAAACATTTACAGGGATCGCTTATTTTCAAATCATTTAAGTGAAAATTTCATAATAAATTTTTTTAGCATCGGCAAGATTTTTGCATCCATGGATGAACACTCTACTATCCTTAAATACGACGATTCGATGTGATTGATAGGAGAATGAGAGAAGATAAGGATTAACCCTCACTTGATGGTTGCTCGCTTGTAATCTTGATGATAATTCCTGCAAAGTATAAGAAAATGGTGTACTTGGTCGAATTTGCACTGAATTTCGTCCACATAGGATGGCAAATTTAGTTTCATTTTCATATTGCAAGTATGGATAGATTTTATTCTCACCACATGAAGGGCAATCTGCTTTTTTTAATGAAGCAACATTTAATTGACTCCATTCATTTTTCCATAAATCAAAAGAAAGTAGCGTCTTTCTAATCGCTTCCTCATGTTCAGTCAGAATTTTCAATGCCTCCGCTGTTTGAAAAGAAGCAACGATTTGAACAGCTGGACTAATGATTCCGGCTGTATCACATGTGGCCCCTCCGAGCGGAATCTGTTCGAGTAAACAATGAAGACAGGGGGTTTTATTTGGGATGATCACAAATGAAACCCCATAGCTCCCAACACATGCTCCGTATACCCATGGAACTTGAAATTTTTGTGAAATATCATTGATCAATAACCGAATATCAAAATTATCTGTCGCATCCATGATCACATCGATTTTTTCATTCTGTAATAAGGATTCAAACTGTTCCCGATCCATATCTGCTAAAATGGCCTCGATCTCTACCTCTGAATTCACTTCTTGAAGTCTTCTTTTTGCGGCAATAACTTTAGGAAGTGCTTCTTCGGCATCCTTTTCTGTATAAAGCTGTTGACGTTGAAGATTGGAATACTCTACATAATCCCGATCGACCAGCGTTATTTTTCCAATTCCAGCGCGCACAAGCATTTCGGCACTGGCCGTTCCAAGTGCCCCTGCCCCAATTAATAATACATGCTTACGGCGAATTTTCTCCTGTCCTGTTTTTCCGATAGGTGTAAATAATTGTTGCCGTGAATACCGATCGTTCAAATGATGCTCATTCCTTCTTGTGGACTTGAAGCGCTCGCATACCGTTTCTTTGGAATTCTTCCTGATTCATAACCTAGTCGACCTGCGATAACCGCATATTTCATTGCTTCGGCCATTTGAACTGGATGATTAGCACCTGAAACAGCACTATTTAATAGCACCCCTTCAGCCCCAAGTTCCATTGCTAACGAAGCATCACTTGGTGAACCAATTCCAGCATCGACAATGACAGGTACTTTCGCTTGCTCAATGATCAAGCTTAAATTTAATGGATTCAAAATCCCTTGACCTGTGCCAATTGGGGAGGCACCTGGCATGATTGCATGACAACCTAAATCCTGTAATTTTCTTGCTAATACGACGTCATCTGAAGTATATGGCAGGACGATGAATCCTTCATCTAACAGCCATTTGGTTGCACGCAATGTTTCAATTGGATCTGGAAGTAGGGTTTGATCACAACCAATGACCTCCACCTTCACCATATCACATAGGCCTGATGCTTTTGCCAGTTTAGCAATTCTCACAGCCTCTTCCGCTGTTTTCGCCCCTGCTGTATTCGGTAGTAATTTATATTTGGTTACATCAATTTTTTCCAAAAAATTCGGTTGTTGCGGTTCAAAGATATTCATTCTTCTCACAGCAAATGTTAAGATTTCAGTTTCTGACTTCATCACTGCCTGTTTTTGAATATCAAAGTTTTCAAATTTTCCAGTACCTAATAATAAACGAGATTGAAAAGAATAGGGTCCAATTTTTAACATATTATCATCCTCCTCCTACAAAATGAACGATCTCAATCCGATCTCCATCAGCAATAGGGGTTTTCGCATGATCACCCTTTTGGAGAATCGTTTGATTGACTTCTACAATTGAAAATTCTTTTTTCAATTGTAAATGAGTGATCACGTCCTCTATTGTTTGAATTTCACTTGAAAATGTCATTTCATTCCCATTAATCATGACCTTCAATTGATTTCACCTCCAACGAATGACCGATCGAGTGAAAACGGCTTTAATCGTTCACTCGCTTCCCTGTTTCCAGTAATATAGTCTGAAAAGAGCTTTCCGGTTATAGGTGTAAGTAAAATTCCATTTCGATAATGGCCTGTGCAAATATATAGATTTTCTAATTCAGGATGTTCGCCCATATACGGCATTCCATCACCTGTTTGTGGGCGAATTCCTGCCCATGCTCTTTCAAATGTACTTTCTTTTATTTTAGGTAACATCGCTGTTGCCTGAATAATTAATGAATGTAGACCTGCCACTGACACATGATGTTGATCACAATGGGGAGTAGAGGTTGCGCCAATTAACAAACGATTCTCTGATTTTGGAACGATATAACATCCATTTACATTGAAAAGCGTTTTACGAATTAATGGTTGGTCGCAAATAACAGAGTAACATTCACCCTTCACTGGAATCATCGGAATGGACCTACCCGTTTTTTTTAGCAATTGATTGGACCATGCCCCACTAGCAATGATTGTTTGATGTCCAAAGAGTTCGTGATGATTGGTTTTGACGCCTACGACTTTTTCATTTTGGATGATCATATCAATGGCTTCTGTTCGCTCATAAATTGAAACAGACATTTTTTTACAAGCTGTTGCAAGTGCCTTAGAAAGTTTTGGCGCTGAAACTTGACCGTCTTCAGGGATGTAGATGCCGGCCTCTACTTCTTCTGAAAGATTTGTTTCCATTTGAAGTAAATCATCCCTTTCACACCAAGTGATATGGGGATTCCGACTCGACAAAAATTGGTATTGGCGATGGATTGCCTCAAGGTCTTTGGATGAACTAGCCATTTTTAATAACCCCTCTTGTACTAGTTCAATATCAATTCCTGTTAACTCTTTTAGCTCAGCTTGTAGATTTGGGTACATTTGACGGCTTTTTTGTGCTAAAGGAAATAATGGGTGCTCTTCATCAAATTCATTTTGTGACCCAAGCATTCCTCCTGCAGCACTGGAAGCCTCCTGACCGAGCTCTCCTCTTTCCACAATGGCAATTCGATGTCCTTTTTTGGCTAAATGATAAGCGATGGAACAACCGATTACCCCGCCACCAATCACTAATATGTCATACATCATCATTTCATTCCCCTTTTCTTCCATAGAGCTGATATTGGCGAATCTTTGACTTCCAATTTGGCTCATTGAAAATACCCGACATAATGGCAATCCCACAAGCATTCGTCCGGATTACCCTTTCGACGTTTTGTGGGGTAATTCCCCCGATCGCAATGACAGGTGTATGTACATGTTGTACAATTTCCCGGAGTGATTCCACACCCCTAGCCGCAACGTTCTTTTTTGATGCGGTTGGGAAAATATGTCCAAAGAACATATAGTCTACATGATCTTCTTCCGCCTGAATTGCACTTGATAGAGAATGAATCGAGCGCCCAACGATAAGATGGGGGTAGGCTTTTTTGATTGCCGTTGCATGGCGACTATTTTCAGGCAAATGGACTCCAGCCAAACCGTAATTTACTGCGATTTCATAATGAGTGTTGATCACTAATTTCTCTTTACAAACTCCAGATTTAATCAAATATTGAACAAGTTTCATAAGCTCTTGTTCAGTAAGGCGCTTTTCCCTTATTTGAATCAAATCAACCTCTGATTGAATATCTAAAATAATCTGAACGAGACGATCAAATGGAAGGCAATCATTTGTGATTGCATGGATTTTATACAAGTGCATTCCCCCTAATTGCACGAAAAAAACCACCTTCCAACATTAGGAAAGTGGTGAAAAGGCGAGCAAAATAAGCTCTCAATTTCCACTTCCCTCCGCTGGCATCAACCAGATCAGGTTCTAAGAGTTTTAAAGTTACACTTTAATCTCAGCCTTTAAGGAAAGGCACCCCTAGTGGTCATTCATTCAATGATTAATTTCGATTTAATCTTATCACTTTTCTTCATCTTGTCAATGATGAATTCATGAATTCTCCTCCATTTTAAACACAAATCGTTCTTCATCCCGACTATGTAGCTTGTTTATGAGTAGTAATGCTTTAAATCGATCTAATATGTTTTCCGTTACTTTGTTTTTCTTTAATTCCTCACGAATTTCACGTGCGAAGGTCCGAATGATATCATGATCTCTTGTTAACATAATAATTTTATCGTGAAGTTTTGGGTTATTTTTTGTGACTTCTAAGTAAAAGCCTTCTTCTTCAGAATCTGCATGACCAATCACCCTCTGTTCCCAATGTTCAACTAACGCATCTGCTACTTCAAGTGCCTCTTTTTCTTTATGATCTTTTACCAAATTGAGTAATAAATCAGTTAAACTTTTCGCCTCCGAATATGCACCATCATGGATGGAACGATGTGCATGGAGTTGCCGTAATGATGGTCCCGACAATATGTTCACTTCCTTTCTCTCTACTATTGTTGCCGAAAAAAATAAAAGAAAGACACTATCCATCATCATAGTGTCTCAAGTCTTAGTTAATTTTTCCGTTGCATTTCAGCTGGATTCATTTTTCGATACACGATGTATTTTCGCTTTAAGTATTCAAGTGGCAAACTAAACAGATGAACGAGCCTTGTAAATGGCCAAACAGCAAACAAAAGAAAGGCCAAAAAGGTATGCAAGCGAAAGCCAAAAGGAGCATTGGCAATCAGTTCAGGTTTTGGGCGAAAAGTTAAAATCCCCCTGAACCACGGGCCAAGTGAGTCACGATAATCAAACGTACCACCAGATGTGGTGAAACCAACAGTATTGGTAAATCCAGCAAGAACGACCATCCCGAGAAGGACAAGACTGACAAAATCACTAGGTGAACTATTGACTAAAATCCGTTTAACCGACACCCTTCTCACAAATAACAAAAATCCTCCAATGACTGTCATCACTCCTGCTACACCACCAAACCAGACTGCACCAAAGTGGTAAGCTTCCTCTGAAATTCCAATCCTTTCAAACCATAGTTTTGGAATTAAAATTCCACCAACATGACCAAAGAAGACAAAGACGATTCCCCAATGGAAAAGAATACTCCCCCATTTCAGACGATCCTTTTCTAAAAATTCGCTCGATTTGGCTGACCACCCAAATTGGTCTGTATTATAACGATATATATGTCCAAGAACGAAAACAGCTAAGGCGATATAGGGAAAGATCACCCATAGAAAATAATCAAGGTAGCTCAATAACATCCCACCCTTCAAGTATTGTATTTAAGACACTTTTTCCTCCGACTTCAAACTTTCAATCGTTTCGATACAAGCCATTAATAAATCGCTATATGGACTGCCGATCGCTTGAAGTTCCAATTGCAATTGTCGAATTGCTCGAAAATGTAACTTTAATAATTTCCCTGCCGCTTTTTCCGGTGCAATCGCTGCAAATTCTAATACAAGTGGCAAATAATCTGGAAGTTCATCCGAGTATAAATCGACACCCGATTCCAAATACTGCCGTCTTAATTGAACAAGTGCGGGTCCGCGATCACATTGGTCTTGAAAGACAGAAAACGTTAAGTATAAAGTCGTTTTATCGTGAAAATCAAATGTATATACATAATTTTCACATAGTTTTTCATATAATGTAGAATGCAAATATCGGAAAAAATTTAACAATGGTTGTCGAATTTTAAGTGATTTCCATTGTTCAATCTCCCTTTCAATTTCCCCAAGGTTTCGCCACTCTTCATCTGGATATTGGAGGAACTTTGATACGAGACTAAATACCTTCTGTCTTTGATTCATCCATATCCCTCCAATATTGTTCTCCGTAATAGAAAAGTGGATCTTGTTGGTCATAGCTCCCTACTGCACAAGCATCACAACTTTCCATAAATTCATACCCGACACTTCCTTGACCTTTAAACATATCGCCAGCCCTTTCACGATGAGCACTAGGAATGACATAACGATCTGAATATTTAGCAATCGCTGATAGCTCATACATATCACGAGCGATCTCTTCCGTCATATCGGCCGCTTCTAAAACGCTGTGGTCAATAGGTTTTCCTAAATTCACTTGCCTCATATACGTGCGCATCGCCACAAGTTTACGAAGAACCTTTTTAATCACGACTGTATCCCCAGCTGTAAATAAATTAGCTAAATATTCAATTGGGATTCGGAACTGTTCAATCGTTGGGAAAATGACTTTTGGATCAATTGAATCTGCTTGACCACCGAAAGCATTCATGAAAGGACTTAATGGTGGTACATACCAAACCATTGGCAGTGTACGGTATTCAGGATGAAGAGGAAGTGCAATTTTTTGTTCTACAGCTAATTTATACACAGGTGAGCGCTGTGCTGCTTCGATCCAATCATCTGCTATTCCTTGTTTCTTCGCCTCTCTGATAATATCCGGATCATGCGGATCTAAAAACATTCCAAGCTGAGCCTCATAAAGATCTTGGTCATTTTCTAACGATGCAATCGTCGACACTTTCTCTGCATCATATAAGACGAGGCCGATATACCGAATACGTCCCACACATGTTTCCGAACAAACAGTCGGCATTCCTGCTTCTATTCTCGGAAAACAAAATGTACATTTTTCTGCTTTATGGGTTTTCCAATTAAAGTATACTTTTTTATACGGGCAACCCGTCATACAAAAACGCCAACTTCTACAGGCATTTTGATCTACTAGGACAATCCCATCTTCATCACGCTTATAAATCGCACCTGAAGGACAGGAAGCCAAACAAGAAGGATTGATACAATGTTCGCAAATCCTCGGCAGATACATCATAAAGGCTTGTTCGAACTCAAACTTCACTTGTTCTTCTAACCCGTCTCGATTCGGATCGCGCTGTCCTGTTTTATAAACTCCTGCTAAATCATCTTCCCAGTTTGGCCCCCATTTAAGATCCATGTATTCCCCAGTCAACTGAGATTTCGGTCGAGCTACGGGTTGATGTTCACTTTCAGGGCTCTTGATTAAATGCTCATAGTCATATGTCCACGGTTCATAATACTCATCTATCGTCGTTAAATTAGGATTATAAAAAATATTCAATAGTTTGCTTGCGCGTCCACCTGCTCTTAACTCCAGCTTCCCACCGCGCATTTCCCAGCCACCTTTTTTTTCTTCCTGGTTCTCCCACTCTTTTGGATATCCAACACCCGGCCTTGTCTCTACATTATTCCACCACATATATTCTGCACCTGGACGATTTGTCCAGGTGTTTTTACAAGTGACACTACAGGTATGACACCCAATACATTTATCTAAATTCATGACCATCCCATATTGTGCTTTAATTTTCAAGCCAATTCACCTCATTCCGCTCAACCTTCCGAATGACCACTTGCTCATCTCGCTGATTTCCTGTTGGTCCATAGTAATTAAATCCGAAGCTCAACTGTGCATATCCCCCTATTAATTGGGTAGGTTTCATATGAATCCTCGTTGGACTATTAAATGTTCCCCCCCGCTGTTTCGTTATGGGTGATCCTGGAACATTGATGACACGATCTTGTACGTGATACATAAAAGCGACACCTCTTGGAAGTCTGTGGCTCACAACAGCCCTAGCAATAACTACTCCATTACGGTTGTACATTTCAATCCAGTCATTATCTTCAATTCCAACTGTTTCTGCATCTTGATTATTTAACCACACATGAGGTCCACCTCTGAATAACGTTAACATCGGGAGAGTATCTCCATATGTACTATGAAACGACCATTTAAAATGCGGGGTTAAATATTTTAATGTAATCTCCTGTTTCCCGCTTGCTGGACGGCGATCGTGCTCGTAAAAAGCAAGTTTTTTTAGGGGGGCTTTAAATGTTGGGAGTTCCTCGCCAAACTCTAACATGAGATCATGGTCCAAATAAAAATGTTGACGTCCCGTTAAGGTACGAAATGGAATCATTCGTTCAATATTCGTTGTGAACGGGGAGTAACGTCGATTCCCTGTCTCTGAACCACTAAAAACGGGAGAAGAGATTACTTTTTGTGGCTGTGCGGTAATCTCTGCAAATGAAATATGTTCCTCAGCCCGTTCACTCGCTAAATCTGTTAAGGACTGACCAGATTTCCTTTCTAATGCCTTCCAAGCTTTCATCGCTAATTGTCCATTGGTTGTACTGGAAAGCGTTAAAATCGTTTCTGCTGCATTACGATCTGTATAAAGACTAGGACAATCCTTGTAATTTTTTGTTTGAGTGGCCGTTCCGAGCATTGCCTTTAATTTTTCATACTCTTTTTTTGCCTCCCAGCCAATCCCCTTCGCTCCTATCGACTCTTTCACATTCGGTCCTAATGAGATGAATTTTTCATACACCTTTGATAAATCACGTTCAACGATATGAATTCTTGGCATATTGATTCCTGGTTTCGGTTCATCCTTCCCGTTTTTCCAATCAGGAACTCTCCCGTATGCCTGGCTGATTTCATCACGAGAATCATGTAGTAATGGTGTTGCGACCACATCTTTTACAGGAGAGGAAATATTATGCTTTACCATTTCCGAAAAACGTTTCGCTAAATTTTTAAATGTGTCCCAATCAGACTTCGCTTCCCAAGGAGGAGTGATTGCCGGATTAAATGGATGGACAAATGGATGCATATCAGTACTTGAAAGATCATATTTCTCATACCATGTGGCCGCAGGTAAAACTATATCCGAGTACAATCCCGTCCCACTCATTCGAAAATCCATATTGACTAATAAATCCAATTTTCCTTCGGGGATTTCATTCACCCAACTAATTTCTTCCGTTGAACGTTCACTATTTTGTTCACTTAGGTTGCCATGATGGGTTCCTAACATATGCTTTAAAAAATATTCATGTCCTTTTGCAGAACTTCCAATTAAATTAGCACGCCAAACGAATAAAACTTTCGGAAAATTCCTTGAATCCTCAGGGTTTTCAATGGCAAATTTTAAATGACCATCCTTTAATTGATCCACGATGTATTGGATCACTTCATCATTTGTTTTCTTTCCGCTTTTTTCGGCTAATTTCAATGAATTCTCATTAAATTGCGGATAGGATGGCATCCAACCAAGACGTGCAGCCAACACATTATAATCTCCTGGATGAGTGTATCGGCCTTTCTCAATAAGAGGAGATGTTAATTCTTCCATTCGCTGATCCTCATAGCGCCATTGTTCTGTTACAAAATAGAAAAAAGAGGTTCCATTTTGTAATCTAGGTGGTCCTCCCCAGTCCCTTGCCATTGCGATCGTTTGCCAGCCTTCTAATGGACGTACCTTCTCTTGACCGACATAATGGGCCCAACCTCCCCCATTTCTACCTTGTGATCCCGTTAATAATACCAAGTTTAAGATCGCTCGATAAATCACATCTGAATGATACCAATGATTAATTCCAGACCCCATAATAATCATCGACCGACCATTGGAATCAATCGCATTTTGGGCAAATTCTCTCGCTATTTGGGCACAAAGATGACGATTGATTCCTGTTAATTTTTCCTGCCAAGCTGGTGTATATGGAACAGGATCGTGATAATCAGTCGGATAATCCCCTGATAATCCTCTATCCACCCCACAATTTGCCATCATTAAATCAAACACGGTCGTCACATAAACCGTTTCTCCTTTTTGATCTATTCGCTTTACTGGTACCCCTCTTTTTAAAATCTCCTTCTTTTCATCCCCAAAATGGGGAAATCCAGCCAACACCACTTCATCTTCTTCACCTAAAAAACTTAGAAGTGGATCAATTTCACCTAAACCGTTTCCATGGTCTTGTAGATGTAAATTCCATTGTTGTGTATCTTCCCAGCGATGACCAATACTTCCGTTAGGTACTGCAAATTTTCCTGACTTTTGATCAAAAACAACGGTTTTCCATTCAGCTTCTGATAGAGACATTCCAAGGTCACTCGCTCTTAAAAATTTATCAGCTACGAAATATTGATCCCTTTCCTTTAATGTGATCAGAAAAGGTAGATCTGTGTACTTTTTCACATAATCATTAAAAAAATCCACTTGTTGATCGACATAAAATTCTTTTAAAATCACATGAGTCATCGCCATCGCTAAAGCCGCGTCCATTCCAGCCTCTACAGGGAGCCAATTGTCAGCAAATTTTACGTACTCGGCATAATCAGGGGCAACTGCGACTACTTTAGTTCCACGGTATCTAGCTTCTACCATGAAGTGGGAATCTGGTGTTCTTGTCTGAGGTAAGTTAGACCCCCAAACTAGTAAATAGCTAGAATTGTACCAATCAGAACTTTCCGGTACATCTGTTTGTTCGCCCCAAACTTGTGGGGAAGCTGGTGGTAAATCAGCATACCAATCATAAAAACTTAATAAACTTCCGCCAAATAAATTTAAAAATCGGCTGCCCGCAGCATAACTGATCATCGACATAGCTGGGATTGGTGAAAAGCCAAAAATACGATCTGGACCATATTCCTGAATAGTATAAATAAGTGATGCGGAAATGAGGGTATACATTTCATCCCAAGAGGATCGGACAAAGCCACCTTTTCCTCGTGTTTTTTTAAATTGCTTTTGTCTTTCTTCATCCTCGACGATCCATTTCCAAGCTTTAACCGGATCTTTTGTCTCATTAAGGGCTTCCCTCCATAAATGAAGCAACGTTCCTCGAATATATGGATATCTAACCCTTAATGGGCTATACGTATACCAAGAGAATGTAGCGCCCCGTGGGCATCCTCGTGGCTCATACTCTGGCATATCTGGTCCTGTTGTCGGATAATCTGTTTGCTGGGTTTCCCATGTAATAATCCCGTCTTTCACATGGACTTTCCAACTACATGAACCTGTACAATTGACTCCGTGTGTCGTTCGCACCACTTTATCATGTTGCCAGCGTCTGCGATAAATTTTCTCCATTTCCCGATTTTCAGGTGAAATGATACTATGGTCTGTCTCATCCACTGTCTTTCCGAAAAAAGAGAACTTTTTCCAAAATGGAGATAAGTTTTTACCCATCCTTTTCCTCTCCTTTTCTTTGTTTCCACTATGTATGGTTTTTACTAATCATGACGGCTTTATTCTTAAATATGGTAAATATTTTTTGTACGGGAATGATCAAAAAATTAGACTTACAATTTCTCCTGCTTGCTTACACGTCTGATCGGGACAAATCATTAAACATTCCAGCATAATATTTCACCTCTCCCGCCTCATTTTTAATAGCGCTAATCGTTAACAATTCTAAATACGTCTCTCCATTTTTTCGTTTATTCCAAATTTCCCCTTGCCAAAATCCTTTTTCCATAATATTTTTCCACATATGATCATAAAAGCTTTTATGATGTTTTCCTGATCTTAGGACCCCAGGAGTCTTCCCTATGACCTCTTCCTCTGTATATCCGGTTACAGCTGTAAATGCTGGATTAATTCTAGTGATTTTTCCTTTTGGATCCGTCAGTATTAGCCCAGCAGCTGTATTATTCAACACATTATCTGCTACAAATAGCCGTTCTTTGTAATACATCCAGATGACAAGAATTAGGCTTGCTAAGGAGAATTCGGACAAAGCCATAAATCCAATCGCATAATGGCCTGTCCAATCAAATAAAATCGTAAGGACAATGGGTGGAAAAAAACCACCAAGACCCCCCATGGCCGCGACAATCCCATTGACAATTCCTGCTTGTTTCGAGAAATACATCGGGACAAGCTTAAAGACCGCTCCATTTCCAATCCCTGAACATATAGCCACTGCCAAACAACCAATCGTGTAAATAGTAAGGGAAGGAGTAAATGATAATAAAAATCCAGAAAATGTTAGACCGAAAAACACGAGCATCAAAATGAAAAAGGCATTGATTTTATCCCCAAGCCAACCCCCAACAGGACGGAGAATTGTAGCGATTGCGATAAACCCCGCTGTTCTCATCCCTGCATCTACTTTGTCTAGTTCAAAATGATTGACGAGAAAATTCGGTAAATAAATGGTAAACGCAACAAATGCACCGAATGTTATAAAATAAAACAAACAAAGAAACCATAAAGTAGAGTTACGGTAAACGCCTTTGATCTGTTCCATTAATGGAGTGTTCACCTTAGGCTCTTTACGATCTCCAAATAAAAAATTAAATAATGCAAAGGCCACTAGTAAAATTAAAAAAAGATTGACAGTGATTCTCCATCCATATAAATTAGCAACGACTGGTGCCGCAAAAGATATGATCGCCGTTCCAATATTTCCCGCTCCATAAATCCCATTCACAAATCCATGCTTTTCTTTCGGATAATATTTAGGTAATGAAGTGACTCCAACCGAAAAAACCGCCCCTCCAACCCCAATTAATAATCCACCTATCATTAAATCTGCCATTGAATTCGCTTTACTCACATAATAAACTGGAAATAACAAGACGATGAAACTAATGAAAAATAGAATTCTAGCTCCAAAGCGGTTCGTCCAATAGCCAATTGGGACCCGTAATAAAGATCCAAGAATCACGGGAGCTGCTGTTATTAAAGCAATATCCCCCGAATTTAAATGAATATCATTCGAAATAAACGGCATTAAAGACGATAAAATCACCCAAACCATAAATCCAACAACTAAACTGCTTGTTTGTAAGAGTAACTGTAAACCTGGCCGATTCACTTAATCCCCCTCCTGCGATATTTTTTATGTATACATTTCCCTTTAAACGTTCCTTCATTCAAAAAAAGGACAAAAAAACTCCAGTTGAAAACTCAATTTCAACTGGAGAATGAATGGTTATTCTTCGTCTTTTGTCAAATCTTTTACAGGTAGCTCTTCGTTTTCTTTATGTGTCGGTTTTCTTAAGTTAAATAACACTTTCACACAAAAGTAGACGAATGGAACTATTCCTAGTAAAAAGATGGTGTCTGGTACTGAACGAAGGAGTAATAAATGTTGCACGATATCTTGTTGCAAAAATTCAGGACTTCTAGATGCCCAGTACCCGTTTTTAAATCCTTCTTTCAATTGTAGGTAACCGATTGGTAAAAGTGATACAAAGACCATTCCAGCCAACCCGATATTTAATAACCAGCAGCTAATCTTTAATAATTTATCGTTCCAAGCTTCAGGCTTTACAATATTTCTTAAGGAGAACAAAACAACGGCGATCGCAAACATTCCGTATACGCCCATCATTGATCCATGTCCGTGTGCTGGAGTTAAAAATTGTCCATGTTCAAAATAACTTACTGCAGGCAAGTTGATTAAGAATCCTAAGACACCTGCTCCAACTAGATTCCAAATAGCGGTCGAAATTAAGAACCAGAAAGTAGATTTATAAGGGAAATGAACACCGCCGTCGCGCATCATCTTGTATTGTTCATAGGCTTCTAAAATCAATAATGTTAATGGAATAACCTCTAAAGCAGAGAACACAGCCCCTAAACCAATCCAAGCTTCTGCCGATCCATTATAGTAATAATGGTGTCCAATTCCAAGTACACCACTTCCAAGTAATAAGGTAAGTTGGAAGTATAAAGAACGAACGGTTGATCTCTTTGTGACTAAATTCATTTGTACGAGTAGGAAACCGATGACAACAACAGCAAATACTTCAAAAATTCCTTCTACCCATAAGTGAATGATCCACCAGCGCCAGAAATCGGCCATTGTAATGTTTGTTCCAGGGTTAAATAGAAAAGCAAAACAATAGAATGCTGGTACGGCAATGGCTGAATAGAAGAGTAGATGGACCAATCCACCTTTATCAGTTTCTTTTTTTAGACTGCGCTTAATTCCTCTAAATACGATGAACAACCAAATCCCCATTCCAGCTGCCAAAATAAACTGCCAAACACGCCCAAGTTCAAGATATTCCATTCCTTGGTGACCGAATAGGAACCACATATTTCCAAGATATCCGTTAGCACCTAACCATTGACCAACAAGGCTTCCACCTACTAAAAAGACTAATGCCCAGAATAAGATATCTACAAGCAACCCTTGTTTTTTCGGTTCTTTTCCACCAACAAGTGGAGCGATAAAGATTCCCATCCCTAACCAAGAAGTGGCGATCCAAAAGATGGCTAATTGCAAATGATAACCTTTCGCAATGCTAAATGGTAATAAGTCTGCGATCCATTGGATTCCGAAAAAGCTATCAGGCTCAATATAGTAGTGTGCAAGTAAAGCACCTAGAAGTGATTGCACAAGGAAAAGGATGGCAATGACCGCAAAGTATTTCCCTGTTTTCACTTGCGAAATCGTCACAGGCTGGTTATTTAAATTAAAGGATGGAAACTGTCCATTCGAATAGGCTTCCTCCATCCCCAAGCGATAACGATTAAAAAAGTATAAAATGACTCCAATAAAGAAGATTAATAGAGTTACACTAGCCCCACTCCACCATACTGCTGAAAATGACATCGAATTTCCGGCATCCTCAAAATATGGCCAGTTGTTTGTATACGTAATATCATCATTCGGTCGTTTGGTACTAGAAAGCCATGCAGTCCAGAAAATAAAATCTGAAACCTGTTTTAGTTGGTCTTGATTATCTACCCAGCTTCGATTATTTTTTGGCATGTCTTTCTCATCGATTAAGCCGGCTTTTAATCCCCAACCATCACCATTTGTGAAAATGTCGCGATAATATTTTTGAACTTCTTTATATCCATTCACTTGTGCATCTGTTAGTACGAGTTGGTCCATTTTCTTATCATAGCGGTTCTTTTTCATTTCTTTGATAACCACTTTACGGATGATTGTTTTTTCATCATCTGATAGTTTACGAAAGTCTTTGTGATATTTTGCTTGTGCTTTAAAATCTTGCATTCCTTCTGTATAGATTTTTAATGATTCGGCTGTATAATCAGGGCCCATATAAGATCCGTGACCCAGCACAGTACCGTAATCCATGAGGGCATATTTTTGGAAAACGGCTTGCCCTCCTTGAATCGATTTCTTCGTCATTAACACTTCACCATTTTCAGTTTGAACTTCTAATGGCCGAGGTGCCAACTCTTTAAATATCCAATATCCCCCTAATAATAAGACGGAAAAACTAACAATGAGTGTGAAGACCAGAACTCCTTTTAAGAAGCTGTTCTTCGATTTGTTATGTTTTGTTTGATTCCCGTTCATGCCCTATGCTCCTCCTTTCATTCTGACTACATATTTAAAATAAAACAAAAGGAAGAGCCAGTAGGTGAGCCATATCACATAAGCCGTAAATATTTTAAAATCATTCAAAAGTACGATGATGTTTCCTATATTTCCTATTTACCAAAAACGCTTTCTATGTGAAAGAAAGCAATCGGATCACTTACACTGAAATGAAAAAGGATGTCTCAAAAGTAAAATCTCTTGAGACATCCTTCTTGCTTCATCTCTGTAGATGGCTATCCTTTAATACCATCTTTCCATCTTGCCAAATCGGGACGATATCATACACACTTTTTTTTGATACGAAAGTGATTTCATGTCCAAAATCATATTCGACTAGCATGTTTCCGATTTTCGAATTCCGTAAAATTTCATAGCCATCATTTTCATACTGCTTATAAAATAAATGGGCTGCTAAGGCAGAATCGGTCAAATCAGCTTGTAATTTTTCTAGTAAACAATGAATCATATAACCTACACCATAGAAATCCTCTATACAAAATTGCCCACGGGAACCTGAACATATAAGTACAATGGTTTCATTTTGATGCTTTTGAACTAGCATTTCACTTACTGCTTGACAATTTAATAATGATGCAATGTACATCTTCTTCGCCGTCTGTGATTTACGAATGGCCACTGTTCCATTCGTTGTAGATAGAAATACGGTCTTTCCTTGAACTTGATTTCGCAGAAGACTTGGATATGGTGCAATAAACCCTTCGATTGTTTCCCCTTCTTTTTCTCCGGCCAATATGATGCTGTCTGTTGAAAAAGCACGGGATTGTTCTAATGCTTCTTCCCAATTAAACACAGGGATGACTTCATTTGCTCCCTCTTGTAATACAGCTGTGATCGTGGAAGTAGCAAGCAATACATCGAAAACAACGGCAATATTTCCTGACAATTTTTTCGAATCCAAATCTTCCTTTTTCATGACGACTTGTATTTTTGTTGACAATTAAAACACCTCAAAACTTTTCATGAGCCATATGCAAGGAATGTTGAATTAACATTTTGACAAATGAACCAAATCGGGCAAAACGTTCATCATTTGTTTGTCCTTTTTTATATCTGGCATATATTTGCTGACAAATGACAGCCAATTTAAAATAGGCAAACGTAACATAAAAATGAATGTTCGAGACATCCCGGCCGCTCTTTTTACTATACGATTCTATGAATTCTTTTCTCGTATAAAATCCATCATATACCGTTACAGGCGGTTTGCCAAACCCCATTTTTAAAACTTCTGGATCATTCTTCTCTATCCAATAGCTCATGGCTGCCCCAACATCTGCTAAGGGATCGCCAATGGTTGTCATCTCCCAATCAAAAAGACCTATCATTTTCGATAAATCTTCTGAAAAGAGAGCATTGTTTAATTTATAATCATAATGTATGATGGTTGGTCTCGGAGAAAGTGGAATATGCATGAGCAACCATTTTTTCAAAAGCTCTACTTCAGGGATGTCGTCGGTCTTGGCTTTATCATATCGTTTTAACCACCCGTGAACTTGCCTTTCCAAAAATCCGTCTGGTTTACTCATCTTCTCTAAAGCGCTTCCTTTGTATGGAATTTCATGCAGTTCTACTAACGTATTGACCATTATTTCAGATATTTGCTTCCCTAGTAATGGGGTGGGAGTAATTCCTTCTGGAAAAGATGTATCAACTAACACCCCATGTTTTCTTTCCATGATAATAAATGGTTTTCCGATAATCGTTTCATCTTCACAATAGCAATAAGGAGTTGGGGCGATGGGTAGAACTTCAGAAATCGTCTTCAAAATACGATATTCCCTTTCCATATCATGTGCTTTTGGGGCAACAGGTCCCATCGGTGGACGACGAAGGACCACCTCAAAGTCTCCTATGGAAATTGAATAGGTAAGATTGGACGCACCTGTGCCAAACTGTTGAATGATTAACGGTTCATTAGGTAAATCTTCTATTGTTTGATGCAAGTAGGCTTGTAACCTTTCTATATTTAATTCTTCCCCTTTACGCACAGGGATCATATGTGCCATTTGACCACACCTTTCCGTCATTTCGCTAGTAGATGTTTCCTTCCTGTCCTACTAACTGGATAGTATTTGATAATATCCCTGAGGCAAACCAAAGCAAGACCGTACAATACGATCAATTATTCTTTCTTCTCGATCCCTTCGAGTAACATTTTGTAAAAAATTTTAGCCACCTCTACATCTGGGATGGGTCCTTCAGGTTTAAACCAAAAATAACTCCAATTGGCCATGCCTAAAATGCCGAACGTCACAATATTAGGGGGTAAATCAGAACGAAATTCCCCTTTCTTGATTCCTTCTTCCACGACAAGTTGAATATTTTCTTTAAATTGATCACGTTTCTCCATGATTTGATTTAAGTGCTCATTTGTTAAATGTCGCATTTCACGGAAAAATACTTTTGCTCGCAGACCTTCTTTTTCAATATCATTGAGTAATTTAAAAATAATTTCATGTAATTTTTCTTGATAGGATGTTTCTTCATCATGGATAATTTTTTCCTGACTATCCAAAAGACGATTAATATATTGATATTGAATATCCATCAGTACTTCTTCTTTACTTTTATAATAATAATAAAAAGTTCCTTTTGTTACGTTTAGAACATCCATGATATCTTGAATCGATGTTTCTTTAAATCCCTTATTCGCAAAAAGTTCGATGCTCTGTTCCATAATAGCGCCTTTCATTTCAAAACCCTCTCAGTTCTTTTTTTAAGAAAATTATACCATACGAACGAGAGTGATATTCTCATGAATGGCAAAATGATTATCACCATTACTTCCCCTATTTCGTGTGTTCATCCTGTTTAGAACTTTTTAAGTACATTTCTATATTGAAGCATGTGTCCCCCCGTCGATGATGATCGTATCCCCAGTCATATAATCGGATGCCTTTGACGCAAGGAAAACAGCTGCCCCTTTTAAATCATTCTCATTGCCGAGTCTTTTTAGAGGAGTTAGACCTAAAAAGAAGTCCCTGCCATTCTCAATTAATACTTCTGACATCTTTGTCGGGAAAAAGCCCGGTGCGATCGCATTAACTTGTATATTATACTGCCCCCATTTAACAGCTAAATCTTTTGTTAGGGTCAATACTGCCCCTTTGCTTGTATTATAGCCAATCGTATCCATATAATTGGGATCCGTCCCTCCAAGTCCTGCAATCGATGCCATATTAATAATTTTCCCTGACTTTTGCTTCATCATTTGCTTTCCAACAGCTTGTGACATTAGAAATGTACCCGTGACATTGACATTTATGACTTTATTCCATGCTTCTAATGGCATCTCTTCAGCCGGTGCTCCCCATGTGGCCCCACTATTATTCACTAAAATATCAATGCTTCCAAACATTCGAACCGTTTGTGTGACAACCTCTTGCACATCTTCCTGACAACTAATATCACATTTTAAAGCTAGTGTCTTAGTCCCTAATGTGGATCGTAGTTCTTCCGCCACTTCTTCACAATTCTCAACTCGACGGGAACATAAAACGATGTTCGCTCCTGCCTCTGCAAGAGCCTTTGCTATTTGTTTCCCTAAGCCACGTCCCCCGCCTGACACAACCGCTGTTTTGTTAGTAAGATCAAATAATTCTTTTACATGCATTTCTCCAATTCCCCTTTCCTCTCCCTTAAATGAACTCATACCATCGCTCGTCTTTTCTGGTGTTCACGCAATTCAAGCTTTCCAATTTGAGCTTTATGCACTTCATCTGGACCATCTGCCAATCGCAAAGTACGAGCATTCGCCCAGTGAGAAGCTAAAGTTGTATCATTACTGACACCCGCTGCACCATATGCTTGGATGGCACGATCTAACACACGCAATGCCATCGTTGGGGCAACCGCTTTGATCATGGCAATTTCTTTTTTCGCCACTTTATTTCCAACTGTATCCATCATATAGGCAGCCTTGAGAGTTAACAGTCTTGCTTGTTCAATTTCAATTCGTGATTCAGCGATCCATTCAAGGATTACCCCCTGTTCCGCTAGTGGTTTTCCGAAAGCCACTCGATCTTGAACACGCTCACAAAGGTCATCTAACGCCCGTTCTGCTGCACCGATCAATCTCATGCAATGATGAATCCTTCCAGGTCCAAGTCGGCCTTGAGCAATAGCGAAACCTTTCCCTTCGCCCCAAATGATATTTTCAGCTGGCACCCGAACATGATCATATTGAATCTCAGCATGACCATGTGGAGCATGATCATATCCAAATACAGGTAACATTCTGACGATCTTAACTCCTGGTGTATCAAGGGGAACAAGAATCATTGATTGTTGGACATGTCGCTCTGCATTTGGATCCGTTTTTCCCATTACAATCGCTATTTTACATCTGGGATCCCCCGCACCTGATGACCACCATTTTGTGCCATTAATGATATACTCATCGCCATCTCGTATAATACTAGCCTCAATATTGGTCGCATCTGAACTTGCGACATTTGGCTCTGTCATCGAAAAGCAAGAACGAATCTCTCCTGAAAGTAACGGCTCTAACCATTGTTGTTTCTGACTCTCGCTACCATAACGAACTAAAACCTCCATATTTCCTGTATCTGGAGCATTACAGTTAAATACTTCCGGGGCAATCATGCTTCTTCCCATAATTTCACACAATGGGGCATATTCTAGATTGGTGAGCCCAGCACCATATTCACTTTCTGGCAAAAATAAGTTCCAGAGTCCAGCCTTCTTTGCCTTTTCCTTCAATTCTTCCATAATGGGTGGAACAGCGGACCACCGTGATGGTTGTTCATTCAATTGTCCTTCATATTTGCCTTCATTCGGGTAAATATGTTCATCCATAAATTCTTTCAATTTTAATTGAAGTGCTTTCACTTTGTCTGAATAAGAAAAATCCATTTCGAACTACCCCCTTTTTAAATTTAACTAACCGGTTGGTATGTTCCTATCATAAACTTTGTTAAGTAATTAATCAATACCGTTTTTGAATTTTCTAAATATTTTAAGTACTGTAAAAGAATTTCAGGATTTATTGATGAGCGATTTTGAATGACTTTTAGGATTTATCATCAACTTTTGCCTTATATGATCGGGTTTCAGGTATTTATCATCGACTTTTGCCATATATCGATTTTTCGACAAAATCTACCCTCTCGCATCAGGATATGCACCATTTTTCACAATAAAAAGACTATCCTAAAATCGGTGAAAACTGATTTTAGGATAGTCCCTATCATGGTCTTGATTTTACATTCTATTTTGCTTTTTTTGAGAAGACGAACGGCTTTTATGACCTGTTTCTTGTTCCGTTGTTCCTTGTCCTTCTACTTGTGAAGAATTTAAGCCAATTGTTGTCGGATCTTTTTTTCTTTTGCCCATATGAGATCACCTCAAACTTACTATGGCTTATTTTTACCCTTTTATTCATTGGTTCAAAACATCAATGGAAATAGCCAAGGTAAGATGAAGGATGTAATAATGGCCGCAAACCCCATCGCTGCTCCTGATACAGCTCCTTGAAGAGGGCCTTCCATGGCAATTTGCGCTGTTCCAAACCCATGGGCGACGGTTCCTGTCGCTAATCCGCGGGCAAATGGATCTGTAATTCTTGATATATTCATGATCCATGGCCCTAACATCGCACCGAAAAGACCGGTTACCATTACAAAAGCTGCTGCAAGAGCTGGGTCTCCACCGATTAATTTTGTCGCTTCAATCGCGACCGGGGTTGTGACCGATTTGGTGGCAACGGAAGCTGCAATCATATCTGATAATTGAAAGACTTTGACAAATATTAATGCAGAAACAATGGTCGAAATGGTCCCTAGCAATAAACCCGTTACAGCTGGAAACATTTTTTTCATAATTACTTCCTTATTATGATAAATAGGAACAGCCAATGCGACTGTGGCAGGACCTAATAAAAAGGTCATAATATCTTTTGCTGGTGTATATTCCTCAAAAGTGATGCCAGACTTGATTAAAATGAATATAATAATGGCCGTACTAATAAATACAGGTGATGTTAATGGAGAAGGAAATCTTTTCGAAAGGAATAGCGAAAAAATATAGACCGCGATCGTCACGATGATACTATAAGGTGTGATGATGTTTTCCATGAACCATTTCCTCCTTTCCTTTTGCTGAAAATTGGGTGACCCCACCTGTTACACAAAGTCCGATAATGGAACTGCCAAACAATATAACGGCTAATGCCACTCCATTTTTTAAGAAAAAATCACCATAGTTCATTAACCCAACCGCAATAGGAATATAGAAAAAAGACAAATGCTTATTTAAAAATTGGGCACCTTCCTCGATCCATTGGATTTTGATCACCCCTGTGAGTAAAAAAATAAATAGCAACAACATCCCTAATACATTCCCAGGTAACGGTAAATGAAACCGCTCGGCGATGATCATCCCAAGCTTATTAATCAGACATAAACCTATAATTTGCAAAATAAAAAAAACTATTTTTTTCATGGTTACCACCCCTTTAGACTATCTAGCAACAGTCTTTAATAAACATTAGGCTTCGACCACCTACCTCTATTAAAGAACATTTCCTGATCATACATGGTGATGGAAATTTAAAATATAGTGTATATTTAATCACATTATCACAAGATAGGAAAGTTCTAATCGGAATTTCATTCGGAAATCGAAATATTTTCTCTTTATTTTTTCGGATAAAAACCAATAATATGTAGAAAATATTCTCAGGAGGTGTTACATATGGCAAAGGTAGGAGTAGAACAATCATTACAAAATGTTGCTCAAGTGTTAAAGGAAAAAGGGCATGATGTCGTGGAATTAAAAAGTGCGTCTGATGTGAACGGATGTGACTGTTTTGTCGTAACTGGAATGGATTCCAATTTCATGGGGATCCATGATACAAGTTCAGCGAATTCTATTATCGACGCAAGCGGTAGAAATGCTGATGAAGTCTGTCAAGAAGTGGAAAGTAGATTGAATTCTTAACGCAAAAACGGGGATCGTCCCAATGGACATCCCCGTTCAGTCATATATATTACGGCTTAACAAAGAAATCTTTCAACTGTTCTCTTAATTCCCGCTTTAAAAATTTGCCCACAGATGTTTTCGGAATTTCATCCATAAAGATGATTTCATCCGGTAACCACCATTTTGCAAACTGAGGCTTTAAATAATCGATGATTTCCTCTTTCGTGATCTTCTGTTTATAGGCATCTTTTAATACAATGCACGCAACTGGTCTTTCTTGCCACTTCTCATGAGGGACCGCAATTACGGCCGCTTCAAAAATTGCCTCATGTGACATAAGCGCATTTTCTAAATTAACGGAAGAAATCCATTCTCCCCCACTCTTAATTAAATCTTTTGTTCGATCTGTTATTTGAATATACCCGTGTTCATCTTGAACTGCAATGTCCCCTGTATATAACCAGCCATCCTTAAAGGTATTCTTTGAACGATCATCGCGATAATAGGAGTCCGCAATCCATGGCCCTCGTATGATTAATTCCCCCATTGTCTTGCTATCACGAGGGACATCTCCATCTTCATTTACAACCCTGACCTCAAGACCAGGCACCACCAACCCTTGAGTAGCAATAATATCGATTGCCTGGTCCTTTTCCTTTTCAGCTCGAGTGGTTGTTAGTTTTGATAGACTGACAAGTGGACTTGTTTCCGTCATTCCGTATCCTTGATAAAATGGAATTTGATGTTTTTCAATAAAAGCACGTATCATTCCTTTTGGTGCAGCCGATCCACCTGAAACAAGACCTCGAATGGAGCTTACATCCCGCGGATTTTCTTCTAACTCTTTTAATAAACCTAACCAGATCGTTGGGACACCAGCTGTTACAGTCACTTTTTCCTCTTCGATTAATTGGGCGATGACAGCTGGTGATAATCCTGGTCCCGGATATACTTGTGTTGCACCGAACCACGTCCCTGCATAAGGCATTCCCCAAGCATTTACATGAAACATTGGGACTACAGGCATGATGACATCCTCTTCACGAATTCCAAATGAATCCGCCAATCCTAATGATAATGTATGAAGAACAAGACTTCGGTGCGTATAGATCACTCCTTTTGGCATGCCCGTCGTTGCGGATGTGTAGCACATACCTGCAGGTGTGTTTTCATCTAAATCGTGAAGGAAAGGCATTGTTGGATCCCCAACATCTAATAAAGCTTCATAGGAAAAAGCATTTGGTAGGGTTGTGTTAGGAACTTCTTTCTGATCACTCATAATAACATAGCATTCAACCGTTTCTAATTGTTCCTGGATTCTTTCAATTAAAGGGAGTAAATCTTCATCCACTAATAATATTTTATCTTCAGCATGATTGATCACATATACTAAATGTTCAGGTGACAATCGAATATTCACCATATGAAGTAAAGCACCGCGGCATGGGACCGCAAAGTAGGCTTCTAAATGGCGGTGATGATTCCATGCGAACGTCCCAACCTTATCTCCTTTTTGCATACCTAACTTCTCTAAAGCGCTTGCTAATCTTCTTGTTCTTTCAGCAATTTCCTTATAGGTGAAACGTTGAATCCCTCCAAGAGTACGTGAAATGACTTGTTTTCCTGGAAAATATTGCTCAGCTCTCTCAATCATAGAAGATAATAATAGTGGCGTATTCATCATAAGGACCAGTCCTCCCAATTTTGTTTTTTTATCATTGACTAAGTCAACCCATTACTTATTCATATCCATTTGGTAAAAAGCGTTCTGATAGAATGAATGTCCAAAGTTCCATATTCAAATTTTCATTTATTGATTAGTTGATAGATTTTGTACTGAGTGTTCGTTTAGTGCTGGGGGCTTTCTTAATTCTGCTGAACGATTGGTCGTCATCACTTGAAGTTCATCCCATGGTGAAGACCTGATCAAATTTCTCTCCTTTATATACGGGTGGTCAATGACTTCATTCATTTCTAATACTGGAGCCATACAACAATCGACTTTTTTACTAAATTCTGACCATTCAGTCAATCTTTTAGAAAGAAAAAGCTCTTTGACATTTTTATAAATGGGGTTAAGTGGATCTGCTTTTGAAACATGATGAGGGATCCATTCTTCATGACCTACTGCTTGACAAAACTGCTGCCAGAATTTCAATTCAAGGGCAGCTAAACTGATGAAACGTCCATCCTTTGTTTCATATAGATGGTAGCAAATGAGAGAGCCATCCAAGCTAGGAATCCCCCTTCCTTCCTTATATAAAACATGTGTTGTCATTAATGAAACAATAGAGTCAGCCAAAGCTAAATCAATATACTTCCCTTCACCCGTTCTTTCTCTTTGAACTAATGCACTTAATATCGCTTCTGAAGCCATCATTCCCCCAATTAAGTCAGCAAATGTAATCGATGGATGAACAGGTTTGCCATTTTCATCTTTCAATTGGGATAAGGCACCACCCAAAGCCATATAATTTAAATCATGACTTCCTAGCGTACTCAATGGTCCTTGTTGGCCAAACCCTGTTAATGAGCAATAGATGATGTCTTCTTTCAATGTACGAACTTGGTCATAGCCTAAACCAAGTTTCGCCATCACACCAGGTCGAAAGCTCTCCATGATCACATCCGCTTTCTTGATCAGTTCACATACTTGTTCCACTTGTTGTTTATCTTTCAAGTTAAAGCTAAGACTTTTTTTATTACGATTATTTGCCTCATATACTTTTCCACCACTTAAATATCTGGCAGGATCACCATTGGGTCCTTCGATTTTAATGACGTCTGCCCCAAGATCTGCTAACCGTAAAGAGGCATATGGACCAGGTAAGTACTGAGTAAAATCGAGTATGACAATATTCGCTAGCATCATGTATACTAACCTCCATTAATATGAAGTACTTGATCATTTGTAAATTTTACAGCGGGGAGCTAAATAAAAGATGCCAGATCTTCCTTCCTCGTTATATAGCCCTCTATTACTCATAAGTTTATTGTTCCCTTACATATGGGATAATCGAAATGACCCTTTTAATTTCACTTCATCTTGTTCGTTTTTGATGATGATTTCACCGGTTTTAAATACTTCCCCATTTTCAATCAATGGATCATTTAATTTACCTTCTACAATCAGTTTCTCGCCGGGAAATGTCATCGCTTGGAATCTCACTTTAAATTGCTTTAACTGCTTTTGTAAACCCCATTTTCCCAATGCTTCTCCAGCTATTCCCATGATTAACATACCATGAGCAATCACATCCTTAAATCCTGCTTTTTGAGCAATGGGAACAACGGTATGAATGGGATTAAAATCTCCGCTAGCCCCTGCATATTTCACCAATTGAGTATGGGTGATTTCCTCTTTCCTTACAGGCTGTAAAATCAAAAACTTCCCCTCCCTATCTATTTTGTTTCGATGATGGTTGAGCGGGCGACTAGCACCTTCTCCCCAACTCTGGCATATTCGGTTTCTATGACAAACATCCTCATATTCTTTTTTTCAATTTGTTTCAACACTTTTGCTGTAACATCCAATGGATCCCCTGCATAAATTTGTGCAAAATATTGATATTCTTGTTCTCCATGCAACACCTTTAATGGATTTAACTTTAATGCCTTCATTAAAGTCTCAAAATCCAACCCACCCCAAAAATCAACGACAGTTGCAAAAGTTGGTGGAATAGGGATCCCTTTATAACCTGCCTTGTTCGCTTCTTCCTCCTCGTAATAAATAGGAAGAGAATCCCCAATCGATTGGACAAATTCTTTGATTTTGCCTTTTTCTACGGTAAATGAATAAGACAGAATGGGTTGGATGGCTTTTTCTGCATCCGTTTTCAAAAACATCACCTCTTACAAATATTTTTGTTGAAATTGGAGCCTTCCTCCCAATGAATGACCTTCTTCTCCCAATGACTGAATGTGTTCATTTAAATTTATCAGAAAGAGTAGCCAACTACTTCCCTATCTCCAAAACCAAAAGGAATGCCTTCACTTTCTAGATGAATAGATAAACTAATCAGAATTTTCAGTTATATTATATTTTACCTATCCTTTGCATCGATTAGTAAATGAGATAAGCATGGGAAATCCAGTATGAAAGGTTCATACCTTGTTAGTATCATCATTCAATGTTGTGAACTCTTGGGATAAAAGGATCATTTGGGGTGAAGAAGGGGATGAATCTCCTAAGCAAATAAGTTCGACATGAACATTTAAATTCCTTTTAGCTAATTTATCTTTTTATATATTAATTTAATTTTTCCTTTTATTATTTACTCAACTTTCGCAGAGTGAAATCGACAAATAACCCTTGATATAACTAGGAAGGCCAGAGATCCACTGCTTAAGTTGACTTTGAATTAAATTTTT